>JACQDS010000022.1 GCA_016200995.1 Candidatus Azambacteria bacterium
CATATCATTTTTTTATGATCTGTATATTTACCGGTATCCGGAATTCACATATTATCTTTTGTCGGCCTGCATCGCTTCGGGATTTTTTCTTCTGCTCTATCTTGTCTCGCAAGGAAAGTGGATAGGGATGGGGGATGTGAAATACGGAGTTTTTATGGGGTTTTTTTTGGGTTGGCCGAATGTATTGGTCGGGCTTTTTTTGGCTTATGTCATCGGAGCGGCCGTTGGTGTCATTTTGCTGTTTTTCAAGAAGAAAGGCCTTAAAAGCGAGATCCCTTTCGGTCCGTTTTTGATAGTGGGGACATTGCTGGCTTATTTTTTTGGCGATTATATTGTAAAATGGTATATAGGCACTATTATATGAAAAAAAAAGAAAAAAATGGCTTTACACTAGTGGAGATCCTCGTGGCCGTTGCCATCATATCATCCCTTTCTTTTGCCATTATTTTAAATATCAGAGCCGGAACAAATGAGCAGGCTATCTTAAGATCCGCGCAAAAGTTCGCTTTCAATTTAAGAAAGGCTCAAAACTTGGCTTTGTCTCCGCAAAGGGGCGTCAATACCGTTTGCTATTATGGCGTCAATATTCAAAATTCAACGCAATATTCCATATATTATCACGAAGATGCTAATCCGAATTGTCCGGGGTCTTTAAACCATTATGCGGCAGGAGACAATAAAATTGAAACCATAACGCTGGACGGCGGAGTTGAATTTGCAAATGCGGTCAATCAAGACGTGGCGTTTGAGACACCGGAGCCTCTGACATATTTTTTTGGAGTTCTTAACTTTCCTTCCACCGCCATAACTTTGCGATTGGCAAGTAATCCAGCCATAACAAAAAATATAATAATAAATAGATTTGGAAATGTGGAGATAAAATAGTTAGCTCATAACTTTCAGCTTATAGCTGTCGGCTTAAAATATGAAACAAATAATAAAATATTTAAATATTCTAAAAGCTAAAAGCTATAAGCTAAAAGCTGTAAATGGTTTTACGCTTGTAGAGTCGCTTGTCGCGATAGCGATATTTACCATAGGCACTTCCGTGGCTTTGGGCTCCGTCACCTACGCTTTGAAGGTCGTGCCAAAAATAAAAAGCAAAGTGATAGCGGCGCATCTTGCGCAGGAGGGGATCGAGATAGTGAGGAATATAAGAGACACAAGCTGGATTTCCGGCGAAGCGTGGAATACCCAGTTGCCTGAAAGTACAGGATGCGTTCAATACGATAAGCTTAATTTTGACAGCGCCTGTTTTGGCAGTACTGCCCCGTATCTTTTGAAATTTGACGGCACGTATTATTCGCATGATGTCGGCGTTGATTCGGCATTTTCAAGGCGGATAACCATTACTTATGTTTCCGCAAGCGAGATGAAGGTCCAGTCTCAAGTGACATGCACAACGGGGTGCGATGTTTTGCTTGAAGATCATTTATTTAATTGGCGGTAGCGTAGCTTTTATGTTTTAGCTTATAGCTTATAGAATTCATGAAAAAAAATATATTAAAATCAAATAGGCCTCTAAAAGCTATAAGCCATAAGCTGCAAGCTGATGAAGGTTATTCTTTAGTGGAGCTTTTGATGGCCATCGGCATATTTGCCATTGTGATAGGCATCAACACCAATATTTTTATCAACACCATAAAAGCTCAAAGAAAGGCTGTTGAGATACAGAACGTGACAGACAGCACAAGATATGTGATGGAGATAATGACAAGAGAGATAAGAACTATGGACCTTACACTGACGCAGTCGGCGACTTGCAGCTTGGCTTTCTGCATGAAGGCAAACGGCGACAATGGCGCGGAATTTTCCTTTGTCAGCGGGTCGGAAAATAGAAGCGGTATGGTTCTTAAATTCTCTTTTTTAAACAATGCCGTATATTTTAATGATGACGCTGTGAACACGCCGGGGGGTGATATGACCATTACCCCGTCAAATATCAAAGTGACGGCCGTTAACTTCAAGGTCAGCAATCTCTCTGTGTACAGCCAGCCGAGGATCACCGTCACTTTAAAAGCTGAATCCGCGAATCCCGTTTTCGGGCAGTTTGAAAGCATAGTGCTTCATTCCACGATATCTCCAAGACAATTAAACTTATGATAAACTTCCGGTTTTTCAAAAAAATACACAAAGAAGAAAGCGGTATAACGCTTTATCTTGCCATTCTTATTCTTAGCTCTGTCATCGTGACGGCGTCGCTCGTGAATGTTTTGATCATAGGCGAATTTAGGATATCTGGCGACATAGAGGAGTCAATGAACGCGATAAACGTCGCCGGTTCGGGACTCGAAGCGACACTTTACGCCACTCGCAAAGGCACGCAAGGCAGCACGACAGGTCCGACAAGCTGCGTGACAGTGACGTCTTCTTTGGTGTTGCCGGCAGGATCAACATGCGATGTTGAGGTTAATAAAACTTTTACAGATGCGATCGTAGCTCGCTGTACAGGCTCTTTCACCTGCACGAAAGTGCTTTCAACCGGAAAAAGCAGCGCCGGACTTTACAGAAAGATACAAGCCGTATATCAAAACAGATGACAAAAAAGGATATAAAGGAGAGGATTGAAAAACTTAAGAAAGAGATAGATCACCACAGATATCTTTATCATGTGCTGGACAAGCAGGAGATCTCCGACGCCGCGTTGGATTCTTTAAAGCATGAACTTTACAGACTTGAGCAGGAAAATCCTGAATTTATCACGGCTGATTCGCCGACGCAAAGGGTCGGCGGAGAGGCTTTGGATAAATTTAAAAAGGTCCATCACAAGGTCAGGATGCTTTCCATGGAAGATGTTTTTTCCATTCAAGAGTTTGAGGAATGGGAGAAAAGGATCAAAAAATTTTTTCCTTCAGGAAAATACGAATATTTTGGCGAGCTGAAAGTGGACGGCTTTGCCATTTCGCTAAACTATGAAAATGGCGTTTTAAACGTCGCTTCCACAAGAGGGGACGGCACGACCGGCGAGGACGTCACGCAAAACATAAAAACCATAGAATCGGTGCCTTTAAAGCTTGAGGTGAATGATGGCATAAAAATTCCAAAGAACGAAGATCTGGAAAAATATAAAAAGTCGGTGAGAGAGTTTTTAGAAAAAGGCTCTTTTGAGGTTCGTGGGGAGGTCTATATGTCCAAAAAAACATTTGAAGAAATCAATGAAGAGAGGAAAAGATCCGGCGAGCCGCTTTATGCAAACCCGAGAAACACCGCCGCCGGTTCCATTCGCCAACTTGATCCTAAGGTTGCCGCTTCAAGAAACCTTGAGTTCTTGGCTTATGCGATAACGACGGATTTTGGACAAGAAAAACACTCGGATGAGCATGACATCCTGAGGGTCTTGGGATTTAAAACAGACAAAGAAGCCGAAAAATTCAAAGATGCAAAAGAGGTTGAGAGTTTTTGGAAGGTGATAATGCAAAAAAGAGAGAACCTTGAGCATCAGATAGACGGAGTGGTGGTGAGCGTCAATGATATTGCAACATTCAAAAAACTCGGGGTGGTCGGAAAGACTCCAAGGGGCACAGTCGCTTTTAAATTCCCAGCCGAGGAGTCTACTACTAAAGTGGAGGATATAGCCGTGCAGGTCGGCAGAACGGGAGCTTTGACGCCGGTCGCGCATCTTTTGCCTGTCTCCATCGGCGGAACGACAGTGACAAGAGCCTCTCTTCATAATGAAGACGAGATAAAGCGGCTTGGCCTTAAGATCGGCGACACGGTGATAGTCCAAAGAGCCGGGGATGTGATACCAAAGATCACAGGAGTTCTGGCGAATTTAAGAACCGGCAAAGAGAGAGATTTTAAAATGCCAAAAGTTTGTCCGGCTTGCGGTGGCAAGATAGAAAAAAGGCCCGGCGAGGTCATTGCAAAATGCGCAAATAAAAAATGCTCGGCAAAAAACAGCGAAGCTATGCATCACTTTACTTCCAGAAAAGCTTTTGACATCTCCGGTCTTGGCCCGAAGATACTGGACAAGCTGACGGACGAAGGATTGATCTCCGACGTTGCTGATATATTTTCTTTAAAAGAGGGGGATCTGGTGCCGATAGAGAGGTTTGCGGAAAAGTCGGCGGAGAATCTGATAAAAGCGATATCGGAAAAAAAAGAGATCTCGCTTTCAAGGTTCATCTATTCGCTTGGCATACTTCACGTCGGCGAGGAGACGGCGCTCACGCTGGCGCAGAGCGCCAGCGCAAAAAGCAAAAAGCAAAAAGCAAAAAGTGGTGAAATTCTTAAAATATTTAAAAGCTTTTCCATTGATGAGCTTGAAAAGGTAGAAGATATTGGTCCAAAAGTATCACAAAGCATTCATAATTATTTCCAAGATCCGCACACAGAGACACTTTTTGAAAAAAAATACCGGTTTTGTTTTGGCCGGAGAAAACCCGGGTTCAAAATATGAAAAGGCGAGAGAACTGGGCGTGAAAATAATTTCAGAAAAAGACTTTTTAGAGATGATCAAATAATATGATAAGCAAAGAGCAGGTAAAACATATAGCGGCGCTTGCAAGATTGAGCGTAAAAGATGAGGAGCTTGAGAAGATCTCAAGCGACCTTTCTTCAATACTTGATTATGTGGCGGAATTAAACGAGATAGATGTTTCCGATGTTTCGCCGACTTTGACGGCGAACTTTGAAGGCAATGTTTTTAGAAATGATGAGGAGATCAGTCAGGACTTGGAGGTGGCAAAAAGATTGGTTGAGTCCGCGCCGGACAAGGAAGACGGATATATAAAAGTTAAAGCGATACTAAAATAATGGATTTTACAAAACTGACGATCAGGGAGATAAATAAAAATCTCAAAGAAAAAAAATTTTCGGCTTCCGAGCTTGCCGGCTTTTTCATCGGCGAGATAGAAAAAAAAGACAAAGATATAAAAGCTTTTTTAAGCAATGATTTTGCCTTGGCGAAAAAACAGGCTCAAGGGGTGGATGAGAAAATAAAAGCCGGGGAGGAGATCTCTATGCTTGCCGGCGTGCCGGCCGCTATAAAAGACAATATTTTGATCCAAGGAATGAAAGCAACAGCTTCTTCAAAGATGCTTGAAAATTATGTAGCAACATATGACGCGACAGTGATCGAGAAATTAAAATCTCTTGATACCGTTTTTTTGGGAAAGACCAATATGGACGAGTTTGCGATGGGCTCTTCCACCGAAAATTCCGCTTTTTTTAAAACCAAACCAAAAGATCTTAGCAAAGTTCCCGGAGGTTCATCCGGCGGCTCCGCCGCCGCGGTTGCGGCAGGAGAAGCGGTTTTTGCTTTGGGCTCCGACACTGGAGGCTCCATCCGTCAGCCGGCATCTTTTTGCGGGGTGGTGGGGCTCAAGCCGACATACGGGGCGGTTTCCAGGTACGGCCTGATAGCGATGGCATCATCTCTGGACCAGATTGGCCCTTTTGCAAAAACAGCGGATGACGCAAGAGTGGTTTTTGAGGCTATAAAAGGCAAAGACAAAAGAGACGCAACAAGCGTCAATTATCTGGATAGGCTTCAAGAAAAAGGCTTGAAAGGCTTGAAGGTCGGCATTCCAAAGGAGTATTTCATAGATGGAATGGACAAGGAGGTTGAGAGGCTTATTAAAGCAGAGATCAAAAAAATGGAAGATGCCGGCGCAAAAATAGAAGAGATAAGCCTGCCGCACACAAAAAGCGCTTTGTCGGTATATTACATTTTAATGCCGGCGGAGGTCTCTTCAAATATGGCGCGATACGACGGCATAAAATACGGTTTTTCAACTCATGGCCAAAACAGCGGCGACCTGCTTTCTGTTTATTTAAATTCAAGAGCGGAAGGGCTTGGCGCGGAGGTCAAAAGAAGAATAATGCTCGGTACTTATGTTTTGTCAGCCGGATATTACGACGCCTACTACAAAAGAGCTCAACAGGTCAGAACCAAGATAACCGACGACTTTAAAAAGGCTTTTGAAAAAGTGGACATCATAGCGACTCCGACATCTCCGACGACCGCTTTTGCCTTCGGAGAAAAAACTGCCGATCCGCTTTCAATGTATCTTGCCGACATCTTCACCGTGCCGATAAATTTGGCCGGTGTGCCTGCTATCTCCATTCCGTGCGGAGATGTGAAAAGTATGCCGGTTGGCCTTCAGCTTATCGCGCCTTGGTTTTATGAGGAGACTCTTTTTAAAGCGGGCGAAGAATATGAAGCCATAAGATAAATTTATGGATCAAAACAACCCAGCAGACTTTCTAATAAACGCCGGCAGAAGCGCGCAGGATTCTGGACTTTTCCAGTCCGATGCTTTTTTGACGATCCTCTGGCCTATAAAATTCATATTCGTAGCTTTTGGAGTTTTTTTTCTTCTGCATATTATCTATTTAATATTTAAGATCAATTCTCTGCAAGGCAGGCTTTCTTCGTACAAAGAAGCAGTGACGAAAAAAACGCATTTTGCCCACAAAAACGAATTTGTTTTAAAATGGCAAAGAGTAAAAGAGAGAGCGCATAAAATTCAGGAAGCGGAATACAAGCTTGCGATAATAGAAGCCGATAAAGTTTTTGACGACCTTTTAAAAAAGATGAGTCTAAAAGGCGCAGATATGGGAGAGAGGCTGAAAAACATAGACAGCGAGCTCTTGCCATCAATAGACAAAGTTTGGCAATCGCATAAAATAAGAAACAAAATAGCTCACGAACCGGACTTTCATTTAAGCTACGACGAGGCTCAGACAGTGGTGAAAAACTACGAAATAGCTCTTCGCGAACTGAGAATACTTGATTAATATCAATTTTTATATTAGAATAATTCGTATTGTTTTTAACGTAGCGGGGTAGAGCAGCGGTAGCTCGTCGGTCTCATAAGCCGGAGGTCGTGGGTTCGATTCCCACCCCCGCAACAAGTTAAGTTTTGAAAGTTTAAATTTTTGAGCCAGGGTAGCTCAGATGGTTAGAGCACAGGACTCATAAGCCTGGGGTCGCGGGTTCGACTCCCGCCCCTGGTACTATAAAATATGAAGATTTGCGATTTTAGATTTGTGATTTTTTTTAAAAATCTTAAATCATAAATCACAAAATCTTTTGGGGCCGTGGTCTAGCCTGGTCTATGACGTCTCCCTGTCACGGAGAAGATCGCCGGTTCAAATCCGGTCGGCCCCGCATTTCGGCAAGTCATCGCAAGCTAATAAAAGATAGCGCCAAAAGCGCTTTTTTTGTTTTTTTATTTAAAAAATCAGATTTTTAATAAATGCTTATAAAATAGATCATTTTTTGGTATAATAATAACGAAGTAAGAGCCTATGAATCAAATAACTAAAAAAAGAAGCCTTGGCCAATTTTTTACCAAAAATGATTTTTGGTTAAAAGATCACATACTTGAATTCATTAAGTCAACAAAAGCAACCGTAGCTTTTGATCCTTTTGCAGGCGATGGCGATTTGTTAAAGATGGCAAAGAGGATTGGTTTTAAAAATATAAAGGGATTTGATTTGGATCATTCTTTGGGATGGGAG
>JACQDS010000023.1 GCA_016200995.1 Candidatus Azambacteria bacterium
ATTTGCCGGCAAAATGATGAAATTGTTAAATAAAATGTATAATTCTTTTTCCGGAACATCGGATTTCTTACAAACCACGCTTCCTCAGATGAGCGTTGGACTGGTCGGATTTTTAGGCCAATTACTTTTGGCGATAGTTTTGTTTTTGGTTTTTTGGATCATTGGCGCATCGCTTGGCAAGCTTATAGCGGAAGGCGTTAAATCACTGAAAGTTGATTCAATGCTTGCAAAAGTCGGCGTTGACAAAGTTGCTCAAAGATTTGGCGTTACGCTTGATTTTGGGATGTTTTTGGGAGTTGTTGTTAAATGGTTCATGATAGTAGCAGGCCTTTTGTCGGCGGCGAATGTTCTTGGACTCACAGGTATTGAAGCATTTTTGGCAAACATTCTAAGCTATGTTCCAAATATCATTATCGCGGCGGTTATTTTGGTCGCAGTAGTTTTTGTCGGGGACTTCGTTTCAAGAGTTGTCGCTTCTTCCGTTTCAGCGGCGGGCTTAAAATCAGCGCCTTTTGTAAGCAAGATCGCAAAATGGTCCATCTTTGTTTTTGCTTTCATTGCGGCTTTAGACCAGCTTCAGGTTGCTCAGACATTCATCAATACTCTTTACATCGGCATCGTGACGATGATCGCTCTTGCCGGAGGTTTGGCCTTCGGACTTGGCGGAAAAGAGCATGCTTCGGAGTTTATCGCAAAGGTAAAAAGAGATATTTCAGAGAGGTAAATTTTAAAATGTTTTTTTAAAAAAGCCCCTCCTTGCGGAAGGGCTTTTTTTCTTGCTTATTTTCAATTTTAGTGTTATGCTATATCAAACTTATTTAGATATATGAATCCCCTTAGAGACCGCGGTCGCGAATTATCGGGATCCCATGCTTTATCTAAATAAGTATTTTATAATAATTAACGGCAGGCTTGGCAGTTTGACCGCGACCTGTCTCTAACGGGATGAAAAAAATCAGAAATATTGCGATCATCGCTCATGTTGATCACGGCAAAACGACTTTGGTGGACGCCATCTTAAAACAGACAGCGGTTTTTCGCGCCGGCACGGAAGCGAGGCAAGGAGAGAGGATCATGGATTCTATGGATCTTGAAAGAGAGAAGGGAATTACCATAAAGGCGAAAAACGCTTCGGTTTCTTACAAGGATCACAAAATAAATATCATAGATACTCCGGGACACGCGGATTTTGGCGGAGAGGTGGAGAGAATTTTAAAGATGGCGGACGGCGTGCTTTTGCTTGTTGATGCGAAAGAAGGCCCGATGCCGCAAACTAAATTTGTTTTGAAAAAGGCTTTAGCCATAGGACACAAAGCAATAGTTGTTATAAATAAAATTGACAGGCCTGATGCTCAGATCGAAGAGGTTATCAATAAAACATTTGATCTTTTTGTCGAGCTTGGAGCCGATGACAGGCAGCTTGATTTCCCGATCATTTACGCATCAGGGATCAAAGGCGCGGCGACATTGGATCTGAAAAATGAAGGGAAAGACCTAGTCCCTCTTTTTGAGCTTATTTTAGAAAAGATACCATCCCCGACAGGAGATGCGTCAAAACCTCTTCAGATACTGGTTTTGAATATTGCCTACGACAACTACAAAGGAAAGATCGCGATAGGCAGAATTGACAACGGCGTGATCAAAGTTGGAGAGAATGTGAACAGGATTACCATCAACGGAGAAAAGATAGTCGGAAAGGTGACGAATCTCCTTTCTTTTTCCGGTCTTGAAAGAGTGGATATAAAAGAGGCGAGCGCCGGAGATATAGTTGCTGTTGCCGGATTTGGAGATGTTGAGATCGGTGACACGATAGCGGATTTGCAAAATCCTATCGCGCTTCCACCCGTGAAGGTTGATGAGCCGACTCTGAAAATGGCGTTTAAAGTAAATGACAGCCCGTTTGGCGGAAAAGAAGGTAAATTTGGCACATCAAGAAATCTAAGAGACAGGCTGATGAAGGAGATAGAGACGAATGTCAGCTTGAGGGTGGAAGAAACTGAAAGCGCGGACACATTTATGGTTTCCGGTAGAGGCGAGCTTCACTTGGCTATATTGATAGAAGAGATGAGAAGAGAAGGGTACGAGCTTGCCGTTTCAAAGCCGGAGGTTATCATTCGCGAGATCGACGGCGTAAAAAAAGAGCCGTATGAAAATTTGACGATAGAGGTTCCGGAGGTTTACGCAAACTCTGTGATGGGCACGATCTTGCAGAGAAAAGGCATAATGGAATCAATGAGCACTTTGCCTTCCGGAGAACAGCATATAGAATTTATCATACCGACAAGAGGGATCCTCGGGCTTAAAAGCGCGCTTATAAATCAGACAAAAGGCACGGTTCAGATGCACCATGTTTTTAATGACTACGGGCCTTTCATTTCTAATTTTGAAAGAAAGGAGCACGGTTCTTTGATCTCTATGGAGGCTGGAAAAATAGCCGGTTTCGCTCTGTTTAATTTGCAGGAAAGAGGGACTTTGTTTGTCGGAGCCGCAGAGCAGGTTTATGTCGGGCAGGTCATCGGGCAAAGTGCGAGAGATGATGATATGGAAGTGAATCCATGCAAAGAAAAGAAATTGACAAATATGAGATCAAAAGGCGCCGACGAAGCTATACTTTTGACCCCGCCAAGAAAGATCACTATAGAAACAGGCATTGAATATATAGGCGGCGATGAACTTTTAGAGGTGACGCCGCTTTCCTTAAGAGTCAGAAAAAAAATTCTTGACGCTAATCTCAGAAAAAGAACGAAATAGCAGAATTTTGCGCATTTGGCGATCTGCTTCGTTCCGCCTCCGTGCATCGGCTCTGCGTACCCATAAGTACAGCCTCGCCTTCGGTACTCGGCGCGCCTCGCATCTCATCCAAATTCGCAAAATTCTTGGAATTGACATAGTGTGCTGTTGATTAAATAAATATTTAGGTGTATTTTATATATAAAATATTTTTTGCACATTTTATTTTTTCATACAAGGAGAGGACTTAGATGAATGTGATAATTATAGATCCTGGCGATATTTTCAAATCAACTCTGGACGGAACTGCCATACTTTTTTTGCCAAGAGGTCTTGGCGATAAATTTGCGCAAGCATTGCTCAGCCTATCAAGCATAGGTGTGGCGGAGGTTTCGTTTGTCGATAAAGAGCAGGTTGTTTTTAGAAGCAAAGAAGGCGGGGAGCTCTCTGTGATTGACGATACTGCAAGCAGCATCAAAGAGGCAATGCACCTCTATCATTGGAACAAAGAGTATAAGTTTAAAGTTGTGAAAAAGCTGGGATCGTATGTTCTAGTCTGTCCTGTATGCAACCAAGAGCACGAGATGGGAGGAAGGATCGCCAAATGCGATAACCGCAATTGCGAATCGCATAAGATAAGGAAGATCATAAATCCGTCCTACCTCGGACTATGTTAGTTTTAAGGAGGCTTTTTAGCCTCCTTTGCTTTTGTTGACTTTTTTTATTCTATGATTAAAATGAATATATTAGCACTCTCAAATATAGAGTGCTAATAGTAATAATTAAGCATAAAAATTATGAAGCTAAATCCAATATCGGATAACATAATAATATCTCCTGAAAAACAGGAGACTAAAACAAAAGGAGGCATCTTGCTTCCGGAATCGGTTGAAAAAGAAAAGCCACAGATAGGCGATGTGATCGCTGTCGGTCCGGGAAGGCTTCTTGAAAATGGCGAGAGAGCAAAGACGCAGGTCAAGAAAGGCGACAAAGTTTTGTTTTCAAGGTACTCGCCCCAGGAGATAAAAGTTGACGGAAAAGAGTACTTTGTACTTAAGGAGGATGATATTTTAGCAATAATAAACTAAAAAGATATGGCAAAACAGATAATTTTCAATGAAGAGGCAAGACAAGCTCTAAAAAGGGGGGTTGATAAACTTGCAAATACAGTAAAGGTGACACTAGGTCCAAAAGGCTCAAATGTTGTTTTGGACAAAGGCTTTGGCGCGCCGACTGTGATAAATGACGGTGTCAGCATAGCTAAGGAGATAGAGCTTCCGGACAAGGTTGAAAATATGGGTGCCGCCTTGGTGAAAGAGGTATCCATAAAAACAAATGATGTTGCCGGCGACGGCACAACAACGGCGACGGTTTTGGCGCAGGCGATAATCAATGAAGGCTTAAGATATGTGACCGCCGGAGCGAGCGCGGTAAGCTTGAATAAGGGGATCAATAAAGCTTCAGAAGCGGTGGTGAAGGCTCTGCACAAGCTCGCAAAGCCGATCTCCAAAAAAGAGGAGATAGCCCAAGTTGCGACGATCTCCGCCCAAAGCGAAGAAGTTGGCAAATTGATAGCGGAGGTGCTGGACGAGGTTGGAAAAGACGGCGTGATAACGGTGGAAGACGCGCAGACTGTCGGACTTTCAAAGGAGATCGTCAAAGGAATGCAATTTGACAGAGGCTACATATCTCAATATATGGTGACAAATCCCGAGAGGATGGAGTCTGTTTATGAGAATGTTAATATTTTGATAACTGATAAAAAAATATCTTCGGCCGCCGAGATCATTCCGGCGCTTGAGAAGGTGGTGAAGTCCGGAAGCAAAGAGCTTGTGATAATCTGCGACGACCTGGACGGCGAAGCTTTGACTACTTTGGTGGTCAATAGAATAAGAGGAGTTTTTAATGTTCTTGCCGTGAAAGCTCCCGGTTTTGGCGACAGAAAAAAAGAGATGCTTGAGGATATCGCGGTTTTAACCGGCGGAGTCGTGATCTCCGAAGAGAAGGGTCTCACGCTTGATAAGACGGAGCTAAATATGTTTGGCAAGGCCTCCAAGGTGGTTTCAACAAAAGAAAATACGACGATAGTCGGAGGAAAAGGAAAAAAATCGGATGTTGAAGAAAGAATGGC
>JACQDS010000026.1 GCA_016200995.1 Candidatus Azambacteria bacterium
GATGAAAATTTCATGAAGGAGTTTATAAATAGCATTCAGGAAAAACCGAAGAGCTTCAGAGTCAAAATTTTTGCAGTTTTAATGATCGCGCTTTTTGCTGTCATTTTCGCTCTTTGGATAAGCTCGGTCAGATCAAGCATCGGCCATTTGAGTGTCAGCCAAGTCGGCAGGGAATTTCTAGGAAGAGAAAATAATATGCCGACGATATACGAAAGCATATCGGCAAGCGTGAAAGATATTTTTGAACCAAAAAAAATTCAGTTAAAATAAGCTATGGCAAAAGAAGAAGAAGATAAATTCAATATAGGAAAAGTTGATCCGGTGGAGATCACGCATGAGATGCAGGAGTCGTACTTGAATTACGCGATGTCCGTCATCGTCTCAAGAGCCTTGCCGGATGTCCGGGACGGCTTAAAGCCCGTTCAAAGAAGAATACTTTACTCAATGCACGAGTTGGGGCTGAAGCCTTCGGCAAGATTCAGGAAGTCCGCTTTGGTGGTCGGAGATGTGCTTGGTAAATATCATCCGCACGGAGACTCCTCAGTGTATGGCGCGCTTGCCAGAATGGCGCAGGATTTTTCTATGAGATATATGCTTGTCAAAGGCCAGGGAAATTTCGGCTCCATCGACGGCGACTCGCCGGCCGCCATGAGGTACACGGAAGCGAAGCTGACAAAGATGTCGGAAGAGATGCTTTTTGATATTGAAAAGGAGACGGTGAATTTTGAAGACAACTACGACGGTTCAAGAAAAGAGCCGAGAGTTTTGCCGTCCAAAGTTCCGCAGTTGCTTTTAAACGGCCAAGTCGGCATTGCGGTCGGTATGGCGACAAATATCCCCCCGCATAATCTGAGAGAGCTTGTTGACGCCATAATTTATTTAATAGACAGCCCGAACGCCGCCACCGAAGATATTTTGGGATTTATAAAAGGTCCGGATTTTCCGACCGGCGGAATAGTTTATGATCAAAAAGAGATTTTAAAGGCTTACAGCACCGGCGGCGGTCCGATGGTGATGCGCGGCAAGGCGGATGTGGTTGAGCAGAAATCCGGCAAGCATCAGATAGTCATTTCTGAGATACCTTATCAGGTTAACAAAGCTTCAATGATAGAAAAGATCGCCGATCTTGTCAGGGATAAGAAGATCGAAGGCATCAGGGATGTCAGAGATGAGTCTGACAAAGACGGCTTGAGGGTTGTTATAGATCTCAAAAATGATTCTTATCCGCAAAAGATCCTAAACACGCTTTACAAGCTGACCGATCTCCAAAAGACATTTCATTTGAATATGGTGGCGCTTGTTGATGGTGTTCAGCCGCAAGTGCTTTCTTTAAAGAGCGTTCTTGAATATTTCATAGCTCACCGAAAGGAAGTGGTTGTCAGAAGAACGCAGTTTGAACTTAAAAAAGCCAAAGAGAGAGCTCATATTTTAGAAGGACTCAAGAAAGCGCTTGACCACATAGACAAAATAATCGCGACGATCAAAAGATCAAAAAACAAAGAGGAGGCGCATCAGGCTTTGATGAAGGATTTCAAGCTTTCCGATTTGCAGGCGTCGGCCATCTTGGAGATGAGGCTTCAAACTCTTTCCGGTCTTGAAAGAAAAAAGATAGAGGATGAGCTGAAAGAAAAATTGGCGCTGATAGCGGATCTTGAAGGCATTTTAAAAAGCGAGAAAAAAATTCTCGGCATAGTGAAAGAGGAGCTTAAGGATGTCGCGCAAAAGCACGGCGACGAAAGAAGGACAAAGATAGTCAAGGGCGGAGTTTCGGAATTCAAAGAGGAAGATCTGATACCGGAAGAGGATATTTTCGTCGCTTTGACAAGAAGCGGATATATCAAAAGAGTTGATGCCGACACTTACAAGGCTCAAAAGAGGGGCGGCAAGGGCGTTGTCGGAATGGACACGAAAGAGGAGGATGTCATAGAGCATCTTTTCTCTTGTTCAACTCACGATAACATTCTTTTCTTTACCGACAAAGGCAAGGTCTACCAGGCCAAGGCTTTTGAGGTTCCGGAATCCTCCAGGACATCCAGAGGTAAAGCGATAATCAATATTTTGGATATCAGTCAACAGGAGAGGATCACCGCGATCGTGCCGGTGAAAGAAAGACTGGGTCTGACCGGCCAGGGCAAAAAAGAATCAAAAGAAGATCTTTACTTGGTTATGTCAACTCAAAATGGTATAATTAAAAAAGTGGCATCTTCCGAGTTTCATACCGTCAGAAAAAGCGGAGTTCAGGCAATCTCCCTAAAAGGCGATGATCTTTTAAAGTGGGTCAGAGTTTCTCACGGCAAAGACGAAATAGTGATCTTGACAAAAAACGGCCAGGCGATCAGATTTTCCGAAAAGGATGTCAGGGCGATGGGCAGGATAGCCGCCGGAGTCGCTTCCATAAGGATGAAAAAAGGCGATAAAGTTGTCGGCACGGATGTCATTCCAAATGGCAAAGACGACAACTTGGAGCTTTTGGTGGTGATGAATAATGGCTTTGGAAAGAGAACGGAGCTTTCGCAGTATAAGACCCAAAAAAGAGGCGGCTCCGGAATAATGACGGCCAAGATCACGGAAAAAACAGGAAATCTGATAGCCTCTTTGGTGATAGATTCCGCGGAAAAAGAGAAGGATCTGGTGGCTATTTCAAATAAAGGCCAGGTCATCAGAATGAGCATCGCAGGCGTGCCTTCGCTTTCAAGAGCGACCCAGGGCGTCAGGCTTATGAAATTATACGAAAACGACAAAGTCGCATCCGTCACTTGTCTTTAATTTTAAAAAGGCTTTCAACTTTTTACTTTTAACTTTCAACTTTTTTAGTAATGAATATCACAAAGATACTTATTATAGGTTCAGTCGTCTTTGTCCTTCTTTTTATATTTCTAATTTATCTTGGGGTGATACCCGGTCTTAAGATCGGCTCCAAAAGCCAGCCAATAACAATGGAGGTATGGGGTGTTTTTGATGATTCCGACGCTATGTTGCCCTTGATTCAGAGTTTTCAAGCGTCCAACCCCAACATAACGATAAGCTACAGGAAAAAGTCCGTTCAAAGCTATGAGAGTGAGCTTGTTCGCGCTTTTGCCGCCGGCAAAGGCCCGGACATCTTTATGATACACAATACCTGGGCGCCGAAGTTCCGCGACCTTTTATACCCGGCAACGCCTGACGCGATGCAGCTTGCGGACTTCCAGAAAAGATTTGTTGATGTAGTTCAAAGAGATTTCACTTACAATGGCGGCATTTACGGCGTGCCTTTGTACGTTGATTCTCTGGCGCTTTATTACAATATAGATCTTTTTAACAGCGCCGGTCTGATAGAGCCACCGAAAGATTGGGATGAATTTGAAAAATATGCGAAGCTTTTGACAAAAAGAGATTCAAAAGGAGATATATTGGTTTCCGGAGCGGCTATGGGTTCTGGCAAGAATGTTTTAAACGCTTTTGATATACTTTCCCTCTTGATGCTCCAGAGAGGCTCTCAAATATCCGATCCTGTCAAAGGCGACATAATTTTTGACAGAGAGCAGGTCGCGGCGGCATCAGACGCCTTGAAATTTTACACTAAGTTTGCCAAGCCGGAAGGCGCGAACTAT
Organism: Candidatus Azambacteria bacterium; assembly: GCA_016200995.1. Classification (GTDB taxonomy): domain Bacteria; phylum Patescibacteriota; class Minisyncoccia; order GWC2-36-17; family M10-OD1-4; genus M10-OD1-4. The sequence goes on from JACQDS010000026.1 coordinate 3,591, forward strand.
TCCTGGTCGCAGAACTTTGCAAATGATTCCCATGAGATGTTCGCTCTTGGCAGAGCGGCGATGGTCTTTGGCTATTCATGGACGAGAAACAGCATAATCCAAAAATCTCCAAGACTCAGAATTTAACGTCGCTTATATGCCACAAGTAAAAGACAGCATAGTGAAAAAAAATTACGCGAATTATTGGGGTTATGGCGTTTACGCAAATTCGGCAAATCGGGCGGCCGCTTGGAATTTTCTGAAGTTTTTATCCGACCCGAAAAACGCCTCTTTTTATCTTTCGGAGGTCAAATATCCGGCGAGCCAGAGGTCTTTGCTTGTGGCGCAACAGGGAGATCAAAATCTTTCAGTTTTTGCCGACCAGGCGCTTTCATCAACCTCTTGGTTTCAGCTTAATGACACCATAATAAAAGAGGTCGTCGTGGATATGATAGATCAGCATGTCGCCAGCGAACAAGCCGAATCCCTAGCCTTAAGCAAGGCCGCTTCCGAGATCAATTCAAAGATTTTGTCAAAATGAGCAAATTTTTCAAAATTTTAATTCCTGTTTTTTTTTCTGGCGGTTTTTTTGTTCCCGGTTTTTTCAAAAGCTATAACAATAGGCGGAGTTGAATACAACAATATCAGAGGTTGGGCTTGGTCGGACAACATCGGCTGGGTAAGTTTTTCCTGCCATGGCAGCGAAGCGGCCGCCGCCGGCATCACCGGCGAAATAGCCAATTGCGCAAGCCAATTGGATACAATTTCCGGACACCGCCACCGGCGTGACCATAGCTAGCGCAGGAGGTTGGAGCGGTTACGCTTTTTCGGATAGTGTTGTCGGCTGGCTGCAATTTATAAATACGCCCGGGATCACCGCTTATATAGGCTCTCCGATAAGCTCAACATTTAAAAATAATCCGCCGGTGGCCGTGGCGACAGTCGCTTCAAGCGTGACGACATCCGCGCAAGGAGGCGGAATATTGTATTCCGCTGCCGCAGACGGATCGGGAAGCTCTGATCCCGACCCGGGTCAAACGGCAACTTTAACATATCTTTGGAGCTGGGGAGACGGAACGACCTCAACCGGCATCACCGCATCTCACACATACAGCATAGACGGCACATACACGGTTTCTTTGACAGTCACCGATTCCGCCGGCGCCACAAGCACAACCACAAAAACCTTAACCTTCATTCCGCCGGCCGCGAGCGCCTGTTTGATAACCTGCGCTACGGACTCTCAATGTCCGGTAAACAGCGTCTGTCTGATACCGGTCGGCTCAACCAGCGGAACCTGTTCGGCTGCCAGCGCCGCAACAACGACAGCAACATTACCGACACCGACAGGAGATGTTCAGCTTCTGGCGCCTTACGATTGCTCTTTGAGCGCAAAACAGCAGAATGTTTTGAGCGCTTGTAAGCCGAAGGTTGAAATTTGTCCGGCGACAACAGCCGGCGCGACAGGCACTTATACAACAGGCGCTTCCTGCGTCGCCGGAGAGTACATTACTTTGACAGACACAGCTTTATCGCCGTTTTCTTGCGGAAAGAATTCAATTTTAGGCCCGTTTTGCATAGGCCCTGAACTTCAAGCTTGTCCTACAAGCGGAACTTGCGCTGACGGTTCAAGCTGTACGGCTGTTTCAGGATGCAAGATCACCACAGCAAAAACAGTCGTTTACAGCTGCGTTGAAGAGTCAGCGGCCGCAGCCGGAAAGAAATTACCAGCCACCATACCTCCAAAATCCGTGCCGCCTATGCCGGTCGGCCTTCAAGCCGGCGGAGAGGCCTGCACCAAGCCGACCCCGAGCGCGCCGAATAATTGCCAAGGAATAAACGGCTGTTTGTATGCAAACTACACGGATGCCGGAGCGCCAAACCCTTACGATTCTCTGA
>JACQDS010000031.1 GCA_016200995.1 Candidatus Azambacteria bacterium
AACGGCGCGTCGGTTTCCACAAGCATCCTGTCCAAAGGCACATATTTTATCACCTCATCATAATCGCGCGCGAAAGTTATTACTCCGGAAAATGAGATATGAAATCCAAGATCAATATATCTTTTCGCATGCTCAAGCGTGCCGGTAAAAAAATGGATCACACCCCTCACTCCTTCGGCATTCGCTTTTAATATTTTAACGGCGTCGTCATGGGCGTCTCTGCAATGCACTATCAGAGCCTTATCAAGCTTTTTTGCCGCCTCAATATGCTTCATGAAAAAATCTATCTGCTTCACTTTCTTCTCCTCCTCGACGGTTCTGAAATAATCAAGTCCGGCCTCCCCTATCCCGACAACTTTTTCATCCATCGCGAATTTCTCCAAAAGAGAAAAATCAAAATCATCATGAATGTCGTTTGGATGCAAGCCGCAAGCGGCATAAACTCCCTCCGCGTATTTATGGGCGATCTCAGTCGCTTTTTCAGAAGATCTCATATCCGTACCGACATTGATAAGCCAGATGTCGGCTTCAAGCGCGCGCTTTATAACGGCATCGTAATCATCTTTGAAATCATCTAAATTTGTATGGGTGTGGGTATCAATCAGCATTATCGCATATTACTTGCAGATATATTTATCTTTTATATCCTTCCATCCGACGCGCTCTCCTTTGTCTTTTTTTACCAGTCTTTCAAGAGCCTTCTCGTCTCGGTGATCTTCGTAGGATTCAATGATACTGTTATAAAGATCAACATCCATGATCACGCGCACATCCCTCCCTCTGTCGGAAACGACAACCGGCTCTTTTTTTGCGTCTTTAAAATACTTTGGCAAATTTTTCCTTAACTCCGAAACGCCTATGCTTTTTTTAATTTTGGTCAGCATAATAATATTACAATTAATTGTACAATTAAAGTATATATCAAACGTGGGTCAAAACGCAAGAATGTGTATTAGTCCCTAAATGGTAATCCTCAACGTCACCGCAAAGCGTTTGAATTTAAAACCATCTCGCAGGCGAAGCGCCTGCCTGCCGGCAGGCAGGGGCACGGTGTCTTTCAATCGGAAAGTCCTTTAAAAGAACCGTCCTTGCCTCGCTCCGGCGGCTCGACAGGACTTACCTCTCGGCAAAAAACTTCCAACTTGGAGACTCAATCTCCAAGTTGGAAGACCAAGCTTTTTTGCCTCCGAGATATTCTTTTAAATGACTTTCCGATTGGAAGACGAGCGAAGCCGAGAGTGAGCCCCGTTAGAAATTAAACTTCTAACGGGGTGAGCGCAAATTCCTCGTTGGGGAATTTGATAGCGTGTTTTTAAATCAAATGCTTTGCGGGGTGTTTTTTTTGTTTTGAAGTGAACTTATGCAGTATCACTACTAGGCCGGCGTGGTGGTTGCCGTCTGAATTGGCGCAGGCTCTTGGATCTTAAAATATCTCTTGTAAACCTCTTTTGCCACCGGCACAGCCGCGCCGGAGCCTTCGCCGCCTTTTTCTATCATTATTGTAAGCGCTATTTCAGGGTCGTCGTATGGAGCAAAAGATGTGAACCAAGCATGGGTGTCATTTCCGCCTATCTGCGCCGTGCCGGTCTTGCCGGCGATCTTTATCGGCAGATTTGCCAGTCTGTGCGCCGAACCGACCGTCACCGCCATTCTCATCCCCTCCCTCACGGTTTGCAAATTTTCCTCTTTGATAAACCCCGACCTGACCTGTTTGGGAGCTGTCTCGTATATCGGCTCGTCGTTTTTATCCATTATGCTTTTGACAAGATACGGCTTTAAAAGCGTTCCACCGTTTGCTATCGCCGATGTCGCCATCGCAAGCTGAAGCGGCGTCACAAGCATATTGCCCTGACCGATAGCTGATATATAAGTGTCGCCGGTGTACCAATCCTCGCCCTTGACCTTCTTTTTCCATTCCGGATCTGGTATTATGCCCGCCTCCTCGCTGTTTATGTCTATTCCCGTATCGTTTCCAAAGCCGAAAAGATTCAGATATTTTTTCATCCTTTGCATTCCAAGGCCTACTATATCGCCGTAACCGCCGCCAAGCGTATAGAAAAAAACATTTGAGGATACCGCGAGAGCATCTTTAACGGAAATTATCCCGTGCCCGCCAGCCTTCCAATCTTTGAATGTATAGACTATGCTAGGATCGTATTGATTTTGAATGGCTATATATCCGGTATCGTGTATTTTTGTGTCTTTTGTTATCACGCCCTCTTCAAGCCCCGCAGATGCCATAAATGGTTTAATGGCGGAACCCGGGGAATATGTGCCAGCGACCGGCCTATTGAACATCGGTTTTAAATTGTCGTCTAAAAGTTTTTTATACTCATCTTTTGAGCCGCCTTTTGAAAAAATATTATTATCGTACGAAGGCGAGCTTACCAAAGCGAGGATCTCTCCGGTTTTTGGATTAACAGCCACCGCCGAAGCGCCTTCCGCCGTCGGGTTCACCCTCAGCTGGTTCGCGATCTCCTCGTATATTATATTTTGCAAGTCCGCATCTATTGAGAGAATGACGCTATTTCCTGCAAGATCATCTTTTACTCTTTTCTCTTTTTTTAAGTTCAAAACCGAATCAACATATTGAATTATCCTGCCGTTCTGGCCGCGCAAAGAGCTGTCATAGAAAAATTCAATGCCGGTTTTACCTATATAATCCAAAGATGAAAGGCTGGTATTGGAAAAAAGGTCTTTGTCGGAAACCTTGCCGGTATAGCCTAAGATATTGGCAAAGATTTTGCCGTCTTTGTAGTCTCTGGTGGAATTTTTCTTAAGTTCTATGCCGGCAAATTGGCCTATATGCGACTCCATAAAAAGCGCTTCATCCCTTTGGACATTTTCTTTGATAAGCACCGGGGTCAAAGACAGCATATCCGGCTTTTTAAATTTATTTAAAATTTCATCTTTTTCAAGGTTAAACTGCGAAGCCACATTTACAAACTCCTCCTCTCTTTCAAGCTTGTTTTTTGGCAAGTTTGCCGGAATAGCGACAAGGTCGAAACTTGGAACATTGTAAACCAGCTGATTCATATTTCTGTCGTAGATCACTCCCCTATTTGCCAATATCGGATAGCTTCTGGTTTTGTTGCCGTCGGCAAGTAAAGAATATTCTTGATGCTTAAAAACCTGAAGCTCGGCCGCCCGCGCTATAAAAACAAAAAACACAAAGATCACAAATATGAAAAATATCGCAAAGACTTTTTTATTTATCGGGGCAACAAGCTTTGAATCATCAAGCTTCTCGGCGGAATTTTTATCCAACAATATTTCCTCCGGCTCTATCATCTCGGACCGGGATCTTTTGACAAAATAATTCATAATATTGCAAATCTTCTTAGAGGTAAAATTGCCAGCATCAAAAAAGAATTTAAAACGGCTTCAATGACGGAGGTCTTAAGGAGCGAATAGTTCAAATTTATATGCATAACGGAAATTTCTAAAAGATCAAAAAGATCCGCTGTAGCGGCGCTTAAAAAAGAGCCGAAGATCGTTCCAAAGAACAAAATGGCAAAAAGCATAAAAATATTGTCTCGCAATACCACAGAATCCAAAAGAACAGAGACAAAAAAAGCAAGACAAATAAATGTCAAAGAAAAAATGCCAAACGCCGTCCCTGAAAATATATCAAAAAGAAGACCTAAAAACAATCCGGAAAGCATTGTCATTTTGTAGCTTCGCGAGAAAAATGCGACAAAAAAAAGCATCGTCATCGGCAAGTTCGGAGAGACTCCAAATATGCTTATCTTTTGCATAAAAGATGTCTGCAAGAGCACAGAAAAAGCCAGTATCAAAAAAAGGAGTGTTTTTTTCATTTGATAACAAAAGCCAAATTTGATGTTAGCGGTAGAAACGCCGGCATTAAATACGCCTGCTTAAAAACCGCATTGTCATCGTCTTTGATAATATCAACTTTGCCGACTATAAGCCCCTCCGGATAAATGCCGTCAAGCCCCGAAGTGATTATCAGATCACCAAAAGACACATCAGATCTTTTGTCTATGAGATCCATAAAAAGAGATTTCCCGAAATATCCGCTCAAAACTCCGTTATAAAGCGTCTTGCCGGCATCCTTTTCTTCTTTGTTTAAAAAGACCTTGACATTCACTTTATTGTTTCCATCCGTTATTAAAATAACCTTTGAATACGAATCGTACACTTCTGAGATCTTTCCAAAAAGTATGTTACCGGATAAAATGACCGGCATATCCTTTTTAAGTCCATCATTTCTGCCTTTGTCTATAACCGCAAACTCAGAAAGATTGCTAGGCTCAAAACTTAGAATTCTGACATCTATAAGGATTTGCTTTCTCTCCTCGCTCAAAGAAAGCTGTTTCCTTAAAAGCTCATTTTCCTCTCTTAGCCTTTCCGCTTCAACGAGTTTTTGGGTTAAATTTTTGTTTTCGGATCTTAAAGAAGCGTTTTCGCTTATTATATCCTTTAAGCCAAAAACTATCTTAAACCCGCCGACAAACATATCGCCGACAGATGAAAAAATTTTGACCGGAGACTTTAAAATGTCAAAAACGGAATTTTGAGCTTTGCCGTCGTTAATGTAAATATTCAAAAAAATAAGCAAAAATACAATAACCGCTAAAAAACCGAATAGTTTTATTTTTCCGCTTCCTCTTGCCATAATTATTTTAATTTTAAATTACAAGATGCCAAATGGTGTTTTGTAATTGAAAATTTTATTGAGTGGAGACGAGAACGTCGGAAAGATCGTCCAGATTTTCTAAAATAATACCTGTGCCGATAACGACGGACGCCAAAGAATCCTCCGCCACTCTGACAGGGATCTTCGTCTCCTCCTCTATCCTTTTATCAAGTCCGCGAAGCAAAGAACCTCCACCGGTGAGAATGATGCCGTTTTTTAAAAGGTCTGCGACAAGCTCCGGCGGCGCAGACTCAATCGTCGCCTTGATGGCGCTGATCAAAACCATAATGGAATTTGAAAGCGCTTTTCTTATCTCCGCGTCCGTCACGATGATCTCTTTTGGCAAGCCGGAAACAAGATCCCTGCCTCTCATATGAGTAGTGAGAGTTTCTTCGAGCGGGTATGCCGAACCGATAGCGATCTTGATATCCTCGGCGGCTTTTTCGCCTATTAAAAGTTTATACTCGTCCCTCGCGTATCTTATAATATCCTGATTCAATCTATCCCCGGCTATTTTAAGGCTTTTTGCCACAACCACTCCGCCCAAAGATATGATGGCGATATCGGTCGTTCCGCCGCCGATATCAATTATCAAATTTCCAACCGCCTCGTGTATAGGCATTCTGGATCCGATAGCCGCCGCCATCGGCTCCTCAACCAAGTAAACCTCTCTTGCGCCGGCATTCTTTGCCGCTTCTTCAACCGCTCTTTTTTCAACTTCAGTTATTTGAGAAGGTATGCCGATAACGACTCTCGGCCTCGGTATCAAAGAAAACGACTCCTTATGAACCTTGTCTATAAAATATTTAAGCATCTGCTCCGTCACCTCAAAGTCGGAGATCACGCCTTCAACAAGTGGCCTGACAGCCACTATATGCCCCGGCGTTCTGCCAACCATTTTTTTCGCTTCAACGCCAATGGCTAAAACCTGTCCGGTTTTTTGGTTGACAGCGACAACGGATGGCTCATTTATTATGATCCCTCTACCCTTAACATAAACCAGCGTATTTGCCGTGCCAAGGTCTATGCCTATATCCTTTGAGAAATATCCAAAAATTTTATTTAGCATACTCTTTTATATTGACCAATTTCCCTTGTCTCTCGCCTCTTTTTTTCACTTCCACAGAATCTTTTTCAAGCGTTTTTTCCGAAATTATTACAACCTCCGGTATGCCTATCAGATCGGCGTCTTTTAATTTCTCTCCAAAAGAGATATCTTTTCTGTCATCATAGAATACATCAACTCCTTTACTTTGTAAACTCTCGTAAATTCTATCCGCCTCCGCGACGATCCTCTTGTTTTTCTCCTCATCTTTTGAATAAAAAGCCAAAATATGCGCTTTAAACGGCGCGACCGCCTCCGGCCAGATGATCCCGTTCTCATCATTGTAAACCTCCACTATGGTTCCAAGTAGCCTGCCAAGCCCGATGCCATAGCATCCCATCATTACCGGCTTGTCGCTTCCATCTTCATCTTTGTATGTCAGCTCGAACGGATCGGAATATCTTGTTTTAAGTTCAAAAATATTTCCGACCTCAATTGACTTTTTCTCTTCAAAATTTTCTCCGCCGCATTCCGGACAACTTTTCTGCTCGCTTTTGATCTCTTTGTTTATCGCGATACTGCATTTGTTGCAAACATATATGATATCCTCGCCGGCATCTGTGGCGGTTTGAAACTCATGGGAATATTTTGAAAATGAACCGCCTGAAGCGAATGTCAGATATGTTTTTTCCCCGATCCCGACTCTTTCAAAGATCGCCTTGTAAACACCCTTCATCTTTTCATAAAAATCGGCAAGGTCTTTTTCATCTTTATGGAAAGAATAAAAATCTTTCATTATAAATTCCCTGCCTCTTAAAATTCCGGACTTTGCCCTCAACTCCATCCTGAATTTATTTTGTATTTGATAGACGGAAAACGGCAGGTCTTTGTATGAGTGAATGAATTTTTTCGCAAGCGGAACCACCACCTCCTCGTGAGTTGCGCCAAGAGCGTTTTCTCTTTCCGAAGAATCTTTTACTTTATAAAGATCGTCCATAGTATCCCATCTGCCTGTTTTTTCCCAGTTCTCTTTAGGATGCAAAGAAGGCATCAAGATCTCCTGCCCGCCGGCTTTGTTCATCTCCTCTCTGATGATATTTTCTATTTTTTTAAAAACCAAAAAACCAAGCGGCAGATATGTGTAAACCCCCGCCTGGAGCTTGTCCACAAAGCCGGCTCTTATCAAAAGCTGGGCGTTTTTTGCCACTTCGTCCTTTGGAGCCTCTTTTCTTGTTTTTGTAAAAAGCTGAGATTGCCTCATATTAAAGGAGACGTATTATGTCTTTAATTGTTACTAACACCATCAGCATTATCAAAAGAACAATGCCGGCTGTCTGAAAAGCCATCTCAACCCTCTCGGAAACCGGAGATCTCTTGATAGCCTCTATGACCAAAAATAGAAATCTTCCGCCATCAAGCGCCGGTATCGGCAAGGCGTTTAAAATCGCAAGATTGATGGAAAGTATCGCCGCAAATTGTATCAAATAAGAAAATCCGAGTTGAGTGAATTGATATGTCATTTGGCCGATGCCGATGGGACCTGCAACCTCAACTCCGGCCTTTCCGGTGACGATCAAGTTTTTTAAGATATCGTAAAAACCGGAAAGCATCGCTCCGGTCGTTCTCCAAGCCGATTCAAAGCCATCTATTGGAGCTTTATACCAAACGGAAGAAACGATCCCAATCTTCCCCATCGCTATTCCGACCGCGCCTTCGCCTTTTGGAACATCCACTCTAGGCGTCACATCAACATTTAAAGTCTTCCCTCCTCTTTTTAACTCAATGGAGATCTTTTCGCCTTTATGCGCCGCTATGAATTCCTGAACTTGCCAGGGCTCTGAAATCTCAACTTTCTCCTCTTTGAATTCTACGCTTTTTAAAGTGTCCCCGACTTTAAACCCGGCTTCCTCTGCGGGAGATTTTGGCGCGATCTCGGTGATCGCCACCGTAATATCCCTCGCTCTTGAAATATTATCGTCCGTCACAAGCTGAGGCAAACCATACCAAAAGCCGACAGTAAGCAGAGCAACCGCCAAGACCCAATTCATAACAACGCCGGCAAGTATGACGATCATTCTCTGCCAAACCGGCTTTGAGACAAAACTTGCCGGATCACCGGCCCCCTCTCTTGATTCGCCAAAAATTTTCACAAATCCGCCAAGCGGTATCCAATTCACCGAATACTCCGTTTCGCCTTTTTTCTTTCCCCAGATCTTCGGTGGAAAGCCAAAACCGAACTCATCAACGCGAATTCCGAACTTTCTGGCCGCCTTGAAATGCCCAAACTCGTGCACTAAAACAAGCAAAGCCAAAATTATTAGAAAAACTACCACTGATAAAACAACAGCCATTTATTTTAAATTTAGTTATTTAGTATGTCTTTTTCTTTGGCATCCCTTGCCTCTTTTATCTTTTCATTATAAGCGTCAACCATCTTCTGAACAGCCTCTTTTGACTTGAATTTATCATCCTCGGAAAAAATGCCATCTTTCTCGTTTTTATCTACCGCCTTCATAGTATACTCCCTCTCCTGCCTGATGGAAACTTTCGCCTCTTCCATTTTCTGCCCAAGAATTTTTATCAATTGCTCTCTTCTCTCCTGAGTGAGTGTCGGTATGTTTATTCTGACAAAATCGCTTTCCGCTATCGGCGCAAGCCCGAGCTGGGAATTTCTGATCGCGGATTCGATCGGAGCAACAGCCCCCCTATCCCAGGGCTTTATGACTATCGTGCTTGGCGGCTGAACAGTAATCGAAGCGATCTGATTTAAAGGCGTCAGTGAGCCGTAATATTCAACTCGCAAATCCTCCACCAGCGCAGAAGATGCTCTGCCGGTCCTTAAGGCTGAGATCTCATGCTTAAAATGCTCAATCGTTTTCTCCATTTTTTCTTTTAATGGATTTAAAATTTCTTCGTACATAAATGCAAGTTAAATATAATAAAGTCAGTATATCAGAAAGTCCGAAAAATTCAAATTAAAAACCCCACTTGGAGGTGAAACCTCCAAGTGGGGTTTTTGAATATTTTAAACAACCTGAACCATCACCATATTTGTTCCTCCGATATGGCCGAATGGGACGCCGGCGGCGATGACTATCTTGTCGCCTCTCTTGGCGTATTTTTGCTTTATAGCAAACTCCCTGGCGTGTCCGATGACCTCGTTTATATCATCAAAAGGCTTTGAGACAAAAGGATAACAGCCGAAACTCAACATAACCTTGCTTGCGGTTTTTTGGTTTGGCGTCAAAACCACTATCGGCTGAGAAGGCTTGTGCCTTGAGATCATCTTTGGCGTGAAACCGGACTCCGTAAGAGCGATGATGATCTTTGCGTCAATGTCGTGAGCCGTCTTGACTATTGAGCCGGTAATGGAATCCACTACATTGTGATGCGGATGCGCCTCATCAAGCATAATATCTCTCTTTGGATAATTAGCCTCCGTTTTTATCGCGACGCTGGACATAATATTTATGACATCCACCGGATTTTCTCCAAGCGCCGTCTCTTCGGAAAGCATCACCGCATCGGCGCCATCAAGTATTGAATTTGCGACATCGCTAACTTCTGCTCTTGTCGGCACGGGAGATTTTATCATTGACTCAAGCATCTGCGTCGCCACTATCACCGGCTTGCCGGCTTTGTTGCATTTTTTGACTATTATTTTCTGAAGCGTAGGCACATCCTCCGGAGGCATCTCCACCGCCAAATCCCCTCTTGCCACCATTACCGCGTCTGTCGCTTCTATGATGGCATCAAGATTTTCTATAGCTTCCTGCGTTTCTATTTTTGCTATTATGTTCGCTTTTGATTTTGCTTTATTTAAAATATCTCTTAACTCTAAAACATCCGAAGGCTGCCTAACAAAAGACAAAGCGACAAAATCAACATCCTCTCTGATGCCAAAAGTCAGGTCTTTCTTATCTTTTTCTGTCAAAGAGCTGATCTTCAAATACGCGCCGGGGATATTCACCCCTCTTCTGCCTTTGGTCTCGCCGCCGACTAGGACCCTGCATTTTATCTTGTCTTTTGAAACGGATATCACTTGCAATTTCTTTTTGCCATCATCAAGTAGTATGATATTTCCGCTTTTGACCTCTTTTGGCAGTTTTTTGTAATTGACAAAAGCCATGCTTTCATCGCCGACGCACTGGCTCGTCGTTAATGTGAAGATCGATCCCTTTTTTAAGTTCACCCTTTCCGTGTAAAAATCCCCGATCCTTATCTTTGGGCCGGAAAGATCCTGAATGATTGAAACCGGCATTTTTAATTTTTGGGAAACGCTTCTGACAGCTATGATCCTGGTTTTTTTAATTGCCATATTTATATTAATTTTAAATTTTTTGATTTGCCAATTCAAGAGCGCCATATAATCCGCCGATATCGCCAAGCGACGCAAGCTTAATATCAGAATACTCCGGAAATATTGTTAATGTATCCTTTAAATGCAGTTTGATATCTTCCGCAGAGATTCCGGGATTATTCATCATGCTACCTCCAAGCACCACGACATCCGGTGACCAAAATACTATCACATTGTTTATACCGTAAGCAAGCGTGGTCGCAAGCTCCCGCCAGACCTTTTCATCTTTTATCTCCTCCGGTCTTTTCTTGAATTTCTCCATCAAACTTTTTCCGCTGACATAATCCTCAAGCTCGCCCTTGGTGGAGCAAAAAGAACAATGCGCCTCTTCAAAATCAATGATCTGATGCCCGGGCTCAAAGCCAAACCTGTTGGCATCTATTTTTCCGTTCACAATCCTCGCTCCGCCGACTCCCGTACTGACGGTAATATAC
>JACQDS010000027.1 GCA_016200995.1 Candidatus Azambacteria bacterium
CGACAGCATTTCCGGCTTGCTTGCCGACGAGATGAAGCAAAAGCCCGGCTTTGGATACGAGGTCGTTCAGAAAGTTTCAAATATTGATTTAAACTATATTCAAAAAATAATAGAGGAGAAAAAGATTGAGACGGTCGTCGTCGGCCAATCGGATTACCCTGCGGACGCCATGGTCGCTCTTGCCGAGCTTTGCCAGCTCTCAAGGATAAATTTCAAATTCGCGCCGACTATTTTTCAGGCGCTGGCGACGAATATAAACATAGACACGCTTTCCGGCGTGCCTTTGATGGAGGTGAAATACACCTCGCTTGACGGCTGGGGCAAGATCACAAAAAGAGCGATGGATATTTTTGGTTCTATCTTTGGTATTATTTTTCTATCCCCGTTTTTTATTATCATCGCTATTCTTATCAAGCTTGATTCAAGAGGACCGGTTTTTGTCAGGTTAAAAAGGGTGACGCAAGGCAGGGAATTTGATCTTTATAAATTCAGATCAATGATAGAGAACGCTGAGGAGATGAAAAAAGAGTTGATCTTTCAAAATGAAAGAAAGGACGGACCTTTGTTTAAAATAAAGGACGATCCGCGTATAACAATAGTCGGCAGATTTATCAGAAGAACAAGAATAGATGAGTTTCCCCAGCTTTTTAATGTTTTGAGAGGCGAGATGAGCTTGGTCGGGCCGCGTCCGCACCAGCCGGATGAGATAGAAAGATACGAAAAGCATCATAAGAAAGTTTTAATGATAAAATCCGGAATGACCGGCATGGCGCAGGTTTCCGGTTCTTCCGACCTGCCTTTTGATGAGGAGGTAAAGCTGGATGTTTATTATATAGAAAACTGGTCTTTGTTTTTGGATCTTAAGATACTCTTGAGGACATTCATTGTTTTATTTAAAGATAAATCAGCTTGCTAAAATGAAAGTAGCTTTGGTTCACGATTATTTGACTCAATACGGCGGAGCGGAGAGGGTCTTGGAGGCGTTTTGCGAGATATATCCGGACGCTCCCATTTATACATTGCTTTATGACGAGAAGCTCGTTAGAGAGAAGTTTCCCGGGAGAAAAGTATATGCTTCGTTTTTGCAGAATGTTCCTTTTGCCAGAAAAAGACATAGAAGTTTTTTGGTTTTAATGCCACTTGCGATAGAGCAGTTTGATCTTTCAGGATATGATCTTGTCATTTCAGATACGGCTTCGTACGCGAAAGGAGTGATAACGCTCCCGAGCACAAAGCATATCTGCTACTGCCACACGCCGACAAGGTACGCTTGGGACGATTCTCACAAATACATAAGAGATTTTCCATTTCCCGGGTTTATCAAAAAATTCATTCCGTATTTTATGACATACATAAGGACTTGGGATTTCCAGGCTTCTCAGAGACCGGATTTTTATCTTGCAAATTCAAATTTTGTCGCTCAAAGGCTAGAGAAATATTACAAGCAAAAAGCCGAAGTTGCGCATCCGCCGGTTGATATTTCAAAGTTTTACATTTCAAAAGACCAAGGCAAGGCTGGCGAGTATTTTTTGATGGTCGGCAGGCTCCTTTCTTATAAGAAGTTTGATCTTGCGATCTCGGCATTTTCAAAGACCGGCTTGCCTTTAAAAGTCGTCGGAGACGGACCTGAAAGAAAAAAACTTGAAAAAATAGCCGGCAAAAATGTGGAGTTTTTTGGGGCTTTAAGCGACGATGAGCTGAGAGGATATTATCAAAAAGCGAAAGCTTTAATATTTCCGCAGGAAGAGGATTTTGGGATAGTTCCGCTTGAAGCGATGGCTTGTGGCAGGCCGGTGATAGCCTACAGAGCCGGCGGGGCGAAAGAGACGGTTGTGGAGGGAGTTACAGGAATCTTTTATGACAGCCAAACGGAAGATGCTATTATTGACGCAGTTGAAAGATTTAAGAAGATGCATTTTGACAGCAAATTAATAAGGGAGCACTCTCTCAAGTTCAGCAAGGATATTTTCAAGGAAAAGATTAAAAAAATTATCAATGAACATAGGTTTTGATTTGCGGACAATAGCGCAAGGCAAGCAAACCGGCGTTGAGGAGTATGCTTTAAATATTTTGCGCGAGATTTCAAAAAGCAGGGAAGACGACTTTTTACTTTTTTACAATGCCTTTTTTAAAATTGGCATAGAAAAAGATATTTTGAATAAAGATAATGTTTTTTTGAAGGATTTTAATGTGCCGAATAAATTATTGGATCTTTTTGTTTTTTTCAATATTCCAAAGCTTGATAAGCTCGTCGGCGGAGCGGATGTTTTTTTCTCGCCCCATTTTCTGTCGGCGCCGGTTTCAAAAGACGCGAAAAAAGTCGTCACATTTCACGATCTTTCTTTTTTGCATTATCCTGAATTTTTCTCGTTCAAAAAAAAGTATTGGCATTTCACGCAAGATCCGAAAAAGCAGGCAAAAGAGGCGGACAGGATAATAGCAATATCGGAGTCCACCAAAAGCGACCTCGTGAATTTTTATAATATTCCGGATGAGAAAATCTCAGTTGTCTATTCCGGCGTTGATGAGAGTTTCAGGCCGATTCCAAAAAGTGATCAAAACTTGGAAAGAGTTAAGAAAAAATACAACCTGCCGGAAAATTTCATTTTATATCTTGGTACGATAGAGCCGAGAAAGAATATTTTAGGCATTATTGAGGCTTTTGAAAAGGTAAGAGAAAAAAGAAAGGTGAATCTGGTTATCGCCGGAACTTTCGGCTGGCTTTTTTCCGATATAATAAAAAGAGCGGAAAATTCAAGATTCAAAGACGACATTGTTTTTACCGGATTTGTGGATCAAGCTGACAAAGTGTATCTTTATAATTTAGCCGAAGTTTTTGTTTACCCGAGCTTTTTTGAAGGTTTTGGCTTTCCGCCGCTTGAGGCGATGGCTTGCGGAGTGCCAATAATAACATCAAATTGCTCTTCACTTCCTGAGGTTGTCGGCGATGCCGGTATTATGATAGATCCGTATAAACCGTCTGAGATAGCGGAAGCGATTGACTTGGTTTTGGAGAGCGGGGCTTTAAGAAGCGCGCTTAGAGAAAGAGGAATAGAACAATCGAAAAAATTCAGCTGGGAAGATGCAGGCAAAAAGACATTAAGCATTCTAGAAAGTTTTAAATAAAAATATGAGTTTAGAGATTATTTGGCCGCTAATGCAGATAATAGCGATTGATATTATGATGGCGGCGGACAACGCTATCGTTGTCGGTATGGCGGCTGCTGCGGTCGCTCCGGAGAAACGCAAGAAGGTTTTAATATACGGAACACTGATCGCCGTTGTGATGCGTATCGTGTTTGCGCTTGTGGCGGTGAGCTTACTAAAAGTCATCGGATTAACTCTGGCTGGAGGACTTTTGCTGGCTTACGTCTGCTGGGATATGTACCGCGCTATAAAAGAGGGAAGAGATGATGAAAAAAATAATATTGTTGATAAAGAAGAGAAGAAGGAGGCTTCAATCATGCGCGCGATAATGCAGGTGGTCATAGCCGATATATCTATGAGTCTTGATAATGTGCTTGCTGTCGCCGGTGCTGCCGGGGAGCATACAAATGTTTTGATATTAGGGCTTTTCATATCGGTAACTCTTATGGCGGTGGCGGCGAGCGCTCTTGCAAATATGATACACAAGCACAGATGGATAGAGTGGATCGGACTTATTATGATAACTTATGTCGCCGTTTCAATGATCTGGCACGGCTTGAGCGAAGTGGCAAAAGCCATTAATTAGGACTTTTTCGCATCCTGATGTTCAACCCCCCCCCTTTTTTTGTCGCAGAAAGCGACCCTAAAAACAAAGCAAAGAACGATAAAGCTTGTTTTGCAGTTGTGAAAAAGTAATAAGTAAAATATTAACTGGGAGCTTCTTAGCTTTGTTCTTAACAGGAGTCATTATATTATTATAATTGTAGTAAGAAAAAAAGTAGTGGCTGTCCCTATTCATTGAGGTCTTAAGAATGACCTGTCGGGAATTAAAAAATTATTTGAAGAAACTGGTAAGATTTTATTGGAATCGGCATAATTTTCGTGATGTTTGATGAACAGTTTAAAATGGAAACTGCTATTGAGAGCCTTTTTTCTTTCGCGCTAGGAATATCTTTATTTGTTCTTAATAAAGAATAGAGTAAAGAAAAAAATTTACAGAGTCTCGTTCTCCGCGAGAATGACATATTAAAACACGGCTTCGGCCGTGTTTTTGGTTTTTTGTGCGGTTTTGTAATATAATAGAGAGATAAAAATTATACAAACAAATAGATGAGTGTTGAATCGGAAAAGAATTATGCTTTTATTGACGGGCAGAATCTATATCTAGGAACTACAAAATCAGAAAAAAGTTGGATGGTTGATCTGTATAGATTTAGAATTTATTTAGAGAATAAATATAGTGTTGTTAAGGCTTACTATTTTTTAGGATTTGTAAATGAGGAGCATCAAGATTTGTATTCTAAAATTCAAGAGGCGGGTTTTGTTTTGATTTTCAGAGAGCATAATCCTGCCATGCTCGGCAAAAAGAAAGGCAATGTTGATGCTGATATTATTTTTTCAGTCATGAAAAAGCTTTACAAAAAAGATGATTTTGATAAGGTTGTTTTGGTGTCCGGCGATGGAGATTATAAGATGCTGGTGGATTTTTTAATAGAAGAAAAACGATTTGAAAAGATATTATTTCCGAATAAGAAATTCGCATCTTCTTTGTATAAAAAACTTGGTTCAGAGTTTTTTGATAGATTAGAGGAAGATGGTATAAAAAACAAAATAATGAGGCATAAAAAAGAAAAGGGCTCCTTAGGCAGTTAACCGTTTGGATCCCTTTTCGTCTTGATGTCTATATTATATATAATTACACGCAATTGTCAATATTAAAATATACTTATGAAAATAGGAATTGATGCGAGAATGCTAGGTGAAGAACAGACGGGCATCGGGCTTTATATTAAAAACCTGATAGAGCATATTGCAAAAATTGATTCTGAAAATCAATATGTTTTGTTTTTGCGGAAAGATCAGTTTGAAAAATTCGCTTTGCCGGGCAAAAATTTTAAAAAATCTCTTGCAGACAGCAAATGGTACTCTTTTTCCGAGCAGTTTGTTTTTTTACTCAAGCTTTTGAGAGCCGATCTTGACCTTGCGCATTTTCCA
>JACQDS010000028.1 GCA_016200995.1 Candidatus Azambacteria bacterium
CCGGGATTGCCGCGCGATCCGCCGTCTGTGTATATTATAAGTTTACTCATTTTAACTTAATTTAATATCTTTTAATTTTAACTGCAAACTCTTTCTTCCGTTCCATTCATTTTCCTCTATTGTAAAAACTATGTCAACCTTGCCGCCTTTGGCTATCTTTCCGTAAAATTCAGGCATATTAAAACCAACGGCATCAAAAAATTTCACCCCGCTGCCTTTCGTTTCGGACTTTAACTTGAGCTTCAAATGCTTGCTACCGTTGCCGACGAGCTTGGCATCCGCCACCAAAAGCCCTCTTGCTAAAAAGATCGGAATATTGTTGCCCTGCCCGAAAGGCTCAAACTTTGGAATAAAATTATAGGTGTCGTAATTTATCTCTTCCGGCAGGATCTCCGCTTCAATGTTTAAGATCGGCTGTTTTGGAATATCTTTTATATTTGCTTTGGAGATCTCTAAAATATTTTTTTTAAAATCCTGTATTTTATTTTCAAAAATTGAGAACCCGCCGGCGCCGGCATGACCGCCAAAAGCCTTGAAGATGCTTGCATCCCTCTGCGCGCATTCGTCCATTATCTCTACGATATTAAATCCATTTATGCTTCTGCAGGAGCCTTTCAAAATATTCCCCACTCTGCCATAAACAAAAGACGGCCTGTTGTATCTTTCCGTCAAGCGACTGGAGACGAGCCCGACTATGCCGGGCGTCCACTCGTCGCTACCGATAACTATAGCGTCGGAAACTTCGCCTTTTTCGCTTATCTCCTTTTCTATCCAAAAAATGGCGTCTTTGACGGCCTTATCTACAAACTTTCTTCTGTCGTTGTTTGCCGACTCCACCGATTCAAGAAGCCTTTCGGCCAGATCCTCGCTCTCCGTGGAGAGAAGTTCGTAAGAGACCGAAGCGTGCGTCATTCTTGAGGTAGCATTGATCTTTGGCGCGACCTGAAAAGCCACCGAGCTTGAAGTGATGCCGTTTTTTGAATTTAAAGCTCTTTCGATGAGCTTTTTAAGCCCTATCCTTTTTGTTTTTTTGATGACCAAAAGACCGTATTTTACCAATGTTCTGTTTTCTCCCAAAAGCGGCATCATATCGGCGATCGTCGCTATCGCCACCACATCCAAAAGCCATTTTTCAAAGCCTTCTTTCACCCCCCTTTTTTTTCCAAGCTCTGAATGCAAAAGCGCAGAAGATACTTTAAAAGCCACGCCAGCGGCGCACATATCTTTAAATTCATAGCTGCATTCTTTCTGCTTAGGGTTTACCGTCGCGTAGGCTTTCGGCAGAATATGCGAAGGCAGATGGTGGTCTATTATTATCACATCAACGCCACTTCCATTTAAAAGCTCCACCTCCTCAGCATTCGTAATGCCGCAGTCCACGGTGATCAAAAGATCAACGCCGTTTTTTACGATCTCCTCTATCGCTTTTTTGTTCAGTCCGTAGCCGTCTTTTTGCCTGTCGGGAGTGTAGGTTTTAAAATCCACGCCAAGCTCCCTTAGCGTTGAGGCGACAACTATTGAGCCGCAAACGCCGTCGGCGTCATAGTCGTGATAGACCATTATCCTCTCTTTTTTCTCTATCGAAAGAATTATCCTCTCAACCGCCTTTTTCAAGCCAAAGATCAAAAAAGGATCTTTGAGATCCTTTTGATAATCCGGATTAAAAAATTGATGCGCCTCTTCTTTTTTCTTTATTCCTCTATTGTAAAGAATCTGCGATATTATTTTCGGATATCCTGAAAGTTCGTTTAAAATATCGTCGGGCGCTTTTTCGTAAATTTTCCAGATGTTTGTCATTCGATTAAACCTTTTGATCTTAACTCCGCTTTCGACTGCGACATCGTCATCATACCATCCTTTGCGCCCATCTGCATTACTGAAATGATATTTGGCAGGCGGTGTTCGCGTATCAAGCTTGAGACCGCCGGAGTATTTATCATTATCTCGTATGAAGCTATTCTGCCTTTGCCGTCTTTTCTTTTTAGAAGCTCTCTGGAAACTACGGCAACCAGATTGCTTGAAATTTGATTTAAGATCTGCTGGACCTGAACAGCCGGAAACATATTGACTATTCTTTCTATGGATTCAACTGTTGAAGAGCTGTGAATAGTGGCAAAGACAAGATGTCCGGTTTCGGCCGCCATCAGCGCCGTTTCTATTGTCTCCAAGTCGCGAAGCTCGCCTATCATAATGACATCCGGGTCTTGTCTGAATGAAGCGCGAAGAGCGTCGTAGAAAGAATGGCTGTCCACGCCTATCTGGCGCTGCTCTATCACGCTCTGTTTCACGGGATATATGAACTCTATCGGATCTTCAATCGTAATGATGTGAGCTTTTTTCTCCGAGTTTATCATATTAAGAAGCGAAGCGATAACGGATGATTTTCCGGAAGCGGTGGAACCGGTAAGAAGTATCAGGCCTTTTTTCAGTTGGGCAAATCGGATCATGATCGGAGGAAAGCCTAAAAATTCTGGCGTTGGTATCTCGCTTGCGACTATACGTATGGAAAGCGCGAACATTCCCTGCTGGAGATGGATGTTCGTTCTGAATCTGTTTTCTCCGTATCTGTAAATAATGTCAAATTCATAGCCTTGAGCGACCTTCTCTCTCGCCTCCTCGCTCGGAAGAATATTAAAAACAAACTCCGCCAAAAGATTCGGGTCAACCACCTCTTGGCTTAGAATTTCCAGATTGCCGTGCACCTTGGCGGAAGGCTTTTGGTTGGCGACGAAATAAACATCGGATGCGTATTTCCTGGCCGAGAGATCCAAAAGGTTATTGAATTTTTCCATTACTTGATTATCCATACATTTAAGAAGTTAATAAAGGATTAATTCCTGGCATCGGATCGCCGGCAAGAAACTCAAGCATAGAACCGCCACCGGTGGAGACAAAATCTATCTTTTCAAGGTCTCCTATCTTATCAAGCGATGTGATGGACTCTCCGCCGCCGACTATCCTGTAAGCCGCGCTTTTGCATACGGCATCGGCAAAATCATCCGTCCCTTTCGCAAACCTAGTTATCTCGGAATAGCCCAAAGGACCGTTCCAGATGACCATATTGGCGTCTCTTACAATACTGTAGAAAAGATCAACGGAAGATGGACCTATATCCAAAATGATATCATCCGGCAAAACCGCTCCGGTCGCCACAACTTTTGTTTCCGCGTCTTCAGAGATCTCCTTGGCAACGACAAGATCGATCGGCAGATGGAGCTTTGGCGATGTCAGATCAAGCGACGCAAGATCTCCGGCAACATCCTTGTCAAGCTTTGACTTACCGATAGCCACGCCTTTGGCGTCTAAAATAACATTGGCGATCACCCCTCCGACCAAAATATGGTCCGCTTTGTCCAAAAATCTTTTTATCAATTTAACTTTTGTCATCACCTTCGCTCCGCCCATCGCTATGACAAGAGGTTTTTTAGGATTATGATAAACGCTGTTTAGCGTATTGTATTCTTTTTCCATTAAAAACCCCGCGTAAGCCGGCAGAAATTTCGCAATGGCGGAGACCGAAGCGTGAGCCCTGTGAGCGACAGCAAAAGCGTCGTTGACATAAATATCCGCAAGCGAAGCAAGCTCGGAAGCAAAGTCGTCGCTGTCATCCTCCTCGCCGTTGTAAAATCTTAAATTCTCAAGCATCAATATTTCGCCCGGCTCAAGCTTGCTGACGGCATCTTTCACTTTTTCTCCTATGCAATCGGAAACAAAGCCGACCTCAACTCCGGCAAGCCCCTCAAGTCTTTTGGCGATCATCTTCAAACTGAGTTTTTCATCTTTGCCTTTAGGCCTGCCAAGATGAGCGGCTATTATTATCTTGGCTTTTTTCTCCAAAAGATGGTCTATGGTTTCCAAAACGGCTTTGATCCTGAAGTCATCCTCTATGTAGCCATCTTTTATGGAAACGTTAAAATCAACGCGAAGAAAAACGCGTTTGTTCTCAACATTCGCCTCCCTTATTGTTCTTAATCTCATACATATAATATTTTACCATACTTTGAATTTTAGTAAAATGATGCTATCATTAAATCGGCAACATAATGGAAACTCATCAAACAATAAAGAAAAATATAGCGATACTTGGCGCCGGCTTTGCCGGCGTTAAATGCGCGTTGGATCTTGAAAAGCTGGCTAAAAAAGATAAGGATCTCTCATCGCAATTTAATATATTTTTGATAGACAAGAAAAACTACCATCTTTATACGCCTGCGCTTTACGAGGTTGCGACAACGGCCAAAGCTGACGCCTCCGGACCGGTTTTAAAAAGGATAGTCACGACGCCCATAGAAGAGATCATAAAAAACAGAAATATAAAATTCCTGCAAGCGGAAGTCGAAAATTTAAATTTTGAAAAAAGATCCATCTCTTTCAAAGACGGCGAAGCTCTTGATTTTGAATATCTGGTTTTGGCGCTTGGCGCCGAGCCGGCGTTTTTTGGCATAGCCGGACTTAAAGAAAACTCCCTCACGCCAAAGAGCCTTGAAGACGGAATAAAAATAAGAAATAGAGTCAGAGAAAGATTTTTAGAGAAAAAAGAGAGCGATTCAATCCTTAAAGTCATCGTTGGCGGATCAGGCCCCAATGGCGTTGAGTTTGCATCCGAGCTTGTCGGATATATAAAAGAATTAAACAAAATACACAACAAAAAAATAAAAGCCGAGATCAAGCTGATAGACGGCGCTCCTCACATATTGCCGGGCTTTGAGCATAATGTTGTTAAAAAAGCTTCCAAGCGACTTGAAAAGCTTGGGGTCAAAACCCTCGGCGGATTTGTCATATCAAAAGTTGACGAGAAAAACGCATATTTAAAACAATTGCCCCCATCAAACGCTCCGCAGGAAAATTTCACACCTGAAGAAAAAACCGAAAATTACGATGTTTTGATCTGGTCCGGCGGCGTTCAGGCAAGCAATATCCTTGACAGCGTCAATGTCCAAAAAGAAAAAAGAGGCCGAGCAGAAGTCAATCATTTCCTCAAATGCACCTCGCCGGACAAACACCTTGATATCTCTGAAAAGATATTTGCGGTGGGAGACAATTCCTGCTTTTACGACCCACTATCTCAAAAACCGGTTCCCGGCACAGCAAAAATAGCCATAGAACAGGCAGAGATCGCGGCGATAAACATCTACAACGCCATCAAGCTAAAACCAAAAGTTCTTTACACAGTGAGACCTCTGCCCTTTTCAATACCGATCGGCGGAAAATACGCCATCACAAAATGGGGACCTTTCCTGTTTGCCGGTTTTTTCGGCTGGGTTCTAAAACAGCTCGTTGAGCTTTATTATCTTTATTCCATAACTGACAGAGCCTCCGTCGTCTTTGGCTGGTGGCGAGGAATAAAGATATTTTCGAAGAATGACTAGAAGCTGCGCATAGTTTTTTGTGATTCTATTTTTGTTAATAGCAGAATCATCAACGATATAGCTTCGCAATGTCTTTGTTGCCCATTTTCTAAATTCTATAGCACGCTTTGAATTGGTCCTGTAACCTACCGCTAAAATAACATCAAGGTTATAGAATTGCACTTTGTATACTTTTCCATCATTGTTTCTTGCGCAAAATCACCACGAAGCTCTATTGCTCCACCTAAATAAAAGCCGGCTCGTCGCCCAAAAAAAAACACCATATTTCAGCTTATAGCTTATGATATTTCTTAGACCGCGGAAAGCATAAAATTTATTTAATATTTTGGCTCTTTCCAAAACTTATGTTTTTTGTTTTGTTCTTGAACAAGATCTTCCAATTCACTCCAATCCTGTCTTTGATTACCGTTATCCATCATTTTATTTACGTCTGTTCCGGTCAATCCGGCGTATAGAGCGGCAATTTCATATCTCACACCCTGATTATCATTGGGATTTAACTTTAACAAAAGCCGAAATAGCTCAATCGCTTTTTCTTTTTCTCCGTTATCCCAATACAAATCGCCCATATATTGGATCGCCCGCAGATACGCGCGATTTTCCAACCATCCCCATTCCATTTTCTTTGGCCACTTTGGGAATTTTTTCAAGGTTTTTTCATAAGCGGTTTTTGTAGCATCTTCTCGTTTCCTGTCATCGCCGATAGCGCCATAAGCGCAAACAAAGCCGATGTACGTCTGCACATAATCTTCATCCATCTTCAAAGCAATATTCAGCAGCCGCAACGCTTCCTTAATTTCTTTTTTCCCGCCACCCAAAAATTCCATAGCGTCATAATAATGATCGTTTATATC
>JACQDS010000034.1 GCA_016200995.1 Candidatus Azambacteria bacterium
AGCTAGTAGGATATTTGAACTTTGAAATTTGGAAAACATTGGTGGGTCTCTGAGGAGGCTGTCCCTCAGATTAACGGGTTGACTTGGTGGCTGTTCTGAAAGAAGAAAAAGTAACAAAAGATTGTACACGATTATAATGCTTGGTTTTTGGGATCTGATCCAAGATATCCACTCTTTTTAGGAAATATGGTTGGGGCTTATGTGATAGAAAAAGCGATGAAAAATGCTCCCAAAATCTCCATTTCAAAAATGACAAGAATGCCCGTAAAGAAAATCATCGGGCTTTCAAAAGTTGATTTGTAATGGCTATAGCACAGATTTAGACTCCTAACATCTCTCATTAAAAGCCCCTCCTGTGATGGCCGTCACAGGAGGGGCTAAGTAGATATTTAAAATTCCTGCAATCACGTACATAAAACGCTATCGCTGATTGAGTACGTAATTGGGGAAAATAAAAAAATCCCTAGAATAAATTGTGTCGGGTACACTTTCTCAGTTTAAACCTTCCGAAGTCGAGCCGTGCCGAATCCCGTTCTCCGCAGTAACAAAGGTTCCTGACCATATTAATGACCCCACTAACTATTAACCACCATTAACCAAACCTTCGGAAGGCTTATTATGGAAAGCAGGCTTTTAAATATTCAACAGATCCACCAGTTTTTTCTTGTCTACCGCCCAGATGAATGTTGAGAGTCGGGGACCGGTGTCCTTACCTACGAGCAGGTGGTATATGTCCTTGAAAAATACTCTTTGAATCTTTTTAAGCTCCGCATCTTCTATGCCTTCTCTTTTTGGTATTCCATAGACAACCTCATCAAGCTCCTTTGCTGTTATGTTTTTTGTATCTGCGCTCATTAAATATTCGTGAAGCTTTCTTACTAATATCTTTGCCTCATCTGTCATGGTGCTCACATATTCTTTATTTACAGAATTATTCAGCTTTATCATCTCGTCCGGATTGTATTTCTCAAGCCAGGCTTTTGCCTTTTTAAGTCTTGCTTCAATGGAGCCGTCGTCATAGCTAAGCTCAAGCTTGCTTAAAAGCTCCGAAACTTTTTTCTTATCCCATTGCATCATCTGACCATAAGCCACCGCCTGCCTGAAAGGGATCGGGTTTTTAAATTTCTCATTATCAATTCCATCTACATACGCGAGCGAGCGGATATTTATAACATTCTCTTTTGCGCCAAAAAAATCCGCCACCGCTCTATCAAACTCATCGTATTGCCTGTAGATCTCAGCATCAAAAGCAAGCTCAAAAGCTTGATCAGGCGCCTTTCTTAAATAGATCCATTTAAGCATCTCCGGCTCGTATATTTCCAGAAGCTGTGCCGGCGAGACCGCATTGCCTTTTGAGCCGGACATCTTTGCGCCAAGTCCGCGAATACCAACAAATTGATACCCGATAAAAATCGGCGGCTCTTTATCAAAAATCTCTTTTGCCATAACACTTGAGGCGTCGTAGCTTCCTCCCGGCGATGCATGATCCTGTCCGCCCGGCTCAAGAACAACTCCTTCCTCTTTCCAGCGCATAGCCCAGTCCGGCTTCCATGCAAGCTTCACTCTGTGTTCTTTTTTAAAATCTATCGTGTCCTCTTTTTTTGTTTCAAGACAAAGATAAGTTATCTGAGAATTTCCGTCATAGCTTAAAATCTTTGTTGTATCTTTTCCGGTAAATCTTGAATATACAGATATCGGATAAAACTCCTCTTTAAATTTTTCCGGATCAATATTTTTTTCCTCTTTGCCTTTTTCAGACATAAAAGATAAAAGTATCTCGGCTATACGCTTTCTTGATCGCATTGCATGCACCATCTGCTCGTCGTATCTTCCTGATGTATATTCTTTTGTCTGATACCTATATTCAAGCTCAATGCCAAGATCCTTCATCGCTCCTTCAAACTCAATTTCAAAATGCTTTGCATATGATTCTGTTTTCCCTGTCGGATCCGGGATAGCTGTTAAAGGCATTCCTATATATTTACTGAAAGATGGATCAACATTTGCAGGAACCTTTCTTAAACGATCAAAATCGTCCCATGAAAAAATGAGTCGCGTTTTTTTGCCTCTTCTTTGAAGCTCTTTGTAAAACACATAGGCTGTTATGACATCACGGAAATTTCCAAAGTGAACTATGCCTGAAGGGCTTATGCCTGCGGCGCATGTGTATGTATTTTCGTTTGGGAAAACTTTGAGTATTCTGTCCGTCACCTCTTCCACCCAATTACCCTCATGCATTTTTGTTATTCTATTGCCTATCAATTCCTTTTCTTTGTCTGACATATCTTTATTAAAATGCTAAAATACTTATAAACACAGAATAAATCAAATGCGAGTGCTTGTCAAAAAAAATTTAATTGACAAGAAACACTTTATTGTGTATAATCTTTTAGTTGTTCTTTAAAGAAAGGAATTTTCAATGAAATTGATTTTTCTGCTTTTGACTGTCTTGTTTTTAACATACTCGGGGAGAGATCCTTTCTTGGGGTTTGACTTTATATACCAAAAAGGCAAAGCCTCTTGGTATGGAGACGACTTTCAAGGCAAGCTCATGTCAAATAGGGAGCCTTTTGACAAAGAGCAAAACACGGTTGCCCATAGAAGACTCCCGCTTGGCACGGAGGTTTGCATTATAAATCCGGCCAATGGAAAACGAGTCCTTGCTGTCGTCACGGACAGAGGTCCTTACAAAAAAGGCAGGATAATAGATCTTTCTGAAAATTTAGCCAAAGAGCTTGATCTTCACTACCAAGGAGTTGGAATGGT
>JACQDS010000032.1 GCA_016200995.1 Candidatus Azambacteria bacterium
ATTTTAACGAAAAACGCGATTTCGGTATATAAATGGTTCCCCCCTTTAAAAAAATTTATTTTGAAAAATTCGAAAAAAATATTTTTGAAAATACCGTTCGAAATTACTGCGATAAACATTTATACAGAGTGATTCTAAACGGGCAATTTTTAAAAACATTTCAATTTTCACTTTGTCGCCGTCCGCCAGAAACTCTTCAAGCTTTTTTATCTTTGTCAGCGAATCGTGTTCCGAGGTTGCAAGGCCGATCTTTATGATTTTCAACTCCGAAGCCTTTTGCTTTGATTTTTTCTCCCTTTCTGACTTGTCTTTCTGATATATGTATTTTCCTATGTCTATTATCTTTACGACAGGTGGAATAGCGTCTTTTGATATCTCAACAAGGTCAAGCCCGGCTTGCTTTGCCATTCCCAAGGCTTCTTGCGTTGAGATGACGCCGATATTCTCTCCGTTTTCGTTGATAACCCTGACCTCAGGCACGCGTATCTGCTCGTTTGCTTTGGGGCGCGAAGGGTCGAATTTTCTGAATGGTTTATAAAATGGCCTGTTGATCTTTTTGCTTTTAATATTAAATGGTTGAGATGGCGAGAGTTGAACTCGCATCCAAAAAGTTTTTTAAAATACCTCTACAAACGTAGTCTGTTTATTTTTTTTCGGAAAATTCAGCTCTAAAATCAGACAAAAAACCGAAATTCCTATCCACTGTTGCTTTGTGATCTTTCGTGGAGCTATATCACGCATCCCGATGATATGACACCCGGGGTTTGCCTATCGGAAGTCGGCAAGCCGGATGGCAAAAGTTAAATTAAACTCTTGCAAGAGCTAAAGGAGCGAATGCGTTTGCAAGCGCTGCCTTTGCCTTTGAAAATAAGTTTGCACTTATCTTTTTGAGGCGGTTTTATGAGCTGCCACAGCTCAGTTTGAGTATTTTTAAAAAGATCTCTCTGTCGAAGCCCTACATCCCCATTGAAAAGATAGGGCGGATCTAATATTTCAAGATCCTTTGCGCTTGGCGCTTAAACTCTCTTTCTTTGATCTTTTCCCGCTTTTCAAATTGTTTTTGAGAGCGAACCAAAGCGAATTCAAGCTTTATCAAGCGTCCTTTAGTATATACGGAAATAGGCACTAATGTCAAGCCTTTTTCGGCGGTTTTGCCTATTAAATAATTGATCTCCTTCTTACGCAAAAGCAGTTTTCTCGGTCTTTGCGGGTCGTAGTCTTTCGGCGTGTTTTTGGCTTGATATGGAGAGATGTTAGCATTGATCAAAAAAGCGCCATCGCTTCCGATGGTTATATACGAACCCCTCAGGTTCATTAGTCCATTTTTTATCGCTTTTACTTCAAACCCGCGCAACAAAAGCCCGGCCTCCAGTTTGTCCATGACCTCGTAGTCAAAAAGCGCTTTTCTGTTTTCCGCCAATTTCGGCATTTTGTTTTGTATATTAATATGATATATTATTTATATGTTTAAAGCCTTCAAAAATAACCTTACCATATCGCTGGCATTTTTAGCAATTCTCATCGTGCCGTTTTTGGCTTATGCCGCCGATGGCCTTGTTCCTTGCGGAAATCAGTATGATGCCACTACTGGAAAAATATTAAATCCTTGCACCCTATGTCACTTGTATCAATTAACGCAAAAGATAATACATTTCCTGATGTTTACGATAGCGCCAACGCTCGGCGTTTTGGTCATCTCCTGGGGCGGGTTTAAAATATTGATCGCCGGCGGAGACCCGGGAGCAAAACAAGCCGGCTACAAAGCGATCACCACCGCCGCCGTCGGGCTTTTGATAGTTTTCTCCGCGTGGATAGTGATAAATGAATTTTTGCTTTTCTTTTCAAGTCAAAAAGGCGGCGGCACGGCAACTATATTAAGCAACCCTTGGACGGAGGTAAATTGCAATTTGAATCCGGCGCCGATCGTTATTCCGCCGACCGCTTTGGCCGGAGCATGGGGTGATGATTCTTTGATTCGCGCCAGTCTTTTACCGGTGATTGTAAAAAGTCCAAGCTGTGCGACCATCGGACAAATAGGTTGTACTAGCGTTTTTGGCCTTATGGAGGATGTTGTTTTAAAGATTAAAGCTTTAAAAACATCATGTGGCGCCAGTTGTGTTGTTACTATAACCGGAGGAACGGAATATTGGTTACATCAAACTCACAATAATAATAGAAATGTTGATTTAGCGAAAGATGGCGTTCTTGATGCATATATAACAAAATCAGGACCAGCTTCCATAACATCATGTGGCGTAAGCACTGATCCTCATTATCAAGTTGGCGCAGATATTTATGTAGATGAACCAAACCGTGATGCTAATGGTAATATAACAGGCACTGGTAGGCATTGGCATGTCTGCTACTAATTTTCCATGAATATCAAAAATGAAATTAAAATACATATATTAGATGCGGTAAAAAACCTTCAAAATGAAGGTGTTTTTTCTCATTTTGAGATTCCGGAGTTTGAGGTTGAAAGGCCACTAGAGGGCGCATTCGGAGATTACTCGGCAAATATCGCTCTCAAGCTTTCTAAGGTCTTAAATCTCAATCCGAGGGATATCGCCGGAAAATTAAAAGATGAAATTTCAAGATCCGATAATGGGAAAATTTTTTCAAAAGCGGATGTCGCCGGCCCCGGATTTCTTAATCTGTATCTTTCCGATGATTTTGTCTCCGGTAAAATATCTGAAGCAAAAAAAGAAGGAGAAAATTTCGGCTCTTCGGATATTGGAAAAGGCAAAAAGATCTTGATTGAGTTCATTTCGGCTAATCCGACAGGAGACTTGCATCTTGGGCACGGCAGGGGGGCGTTTTTTGGCGATGCGCTCGCAAATGTTTTAAGTTTTTCAGGATTTTTAGTGACGAAGGAGTTTTACGTTAATGATTCCAAAAAAAGCACGCAGATATTGGAGCTTGGAAAGACCGCTCTCGGCAAAGGGGAATCTTACAAAACAGAAAAACTTTTGGAAAAAATAAAAATGCTGGAAGGCGAGCTTTCGGAAGCAAAAGACGAGGCTGATGCGGGAAGTGTTTTGGCGCGCGAGCTTTTAAGGGATATGCAGGGGTTGGTAAAAAACAAGCTCAAGATAGATTTTGACAGCTGGTTTTCCGAGCAAAAAGAGCTTTACGAGACCGGCAAAGTTGATGAGATCTATGATTTTCTAAAAAAGAAAGGCTTGATCTTTGAAAAAGAGGGAGCGGAATGGCTTAAGCTTTCCGAATATGGGGATTCCGAAGACAGGGTGATAGTCAGAAGCGACGAGAAAAAAAGCCCGACATATCTTCTTCCGGATATCGCCTATCATAAAAACAAAATTGAGCGAGGCTTCGATAAGCTTATAAATATCTGGGGGGCGGATCATCAGGGGCATGTGAAAAGTATGCAGGCGGTGATGAATTTTTTTTGTGAAAAAAACAAGCTTGAGGTCTTTATCACGCAGATGGTCGCCTTAAAAGACGAAGGCGAGAGATTCAAGCTTTCAAAAAGAACCGGAAAGATAGTGACGATGGAGTGGCTGGTGGATGAGGTTGGTATAGACTCGGCCAGATTTTTCTATCTTTTAAAATCAATAGATACCCAGATGGAATTTGACCTTGCTTTGGCAAAAGAACAGTCTGAAAAAAATCCGATCTTTTATGTCCAATACGCGCATGCTCGAATAGCAAGTATTTTAAGAAAAGCGGAAGAAGAGGGTTATGATCTTGACGGCGCGGGTTATGAGCTTTCTGGAAAAGAGGAGGAGAGAAAGCTCGCTCTTGAGATCTTGAAATTTCCGGAAGTGATAGAAAACATAGCCGAGCTTGCAAATATGCAAACGCTCCCGCATTACACTCTCGAGCTTGCCAGAAAGTTTCACTCTTTTTATGCTTCCTGTCGGGTGCTTGGCAACGAAAATAAAAATATTGATATTTCAAGAATAGCTCTTATTAAGTCGGCAAAGCAAACTCTTAAAAATGCATTATCTTTGATAGGGGTTTCCGCTCCGGAGAAGATGTAATTTCTACTTAGAAACCCGACGTCTAAGCGCTTGCGGGTTGGGGGGGGGGATAGTATGGTATAATGAGCCATAGTTAAGCATTAAGCTAAATAAAGATATGGCAAAAGCATTTCCAGAAAATATAGGAAACGACCCGGAGCTTGAGGGTAGTCCGATGGCTCGAGCTATGCAGGAGGCTTTCGGTGGAGACACGGCAGATGATGTTGCAGAAAGAGCAAAAGAAGCGATTGGTATAAATGGAGATCCGGCTAATGAGAAAATGATTTTTAATGCAACCGTTGAAGGCGTATCAAGGGGAGTGGAGAAAGAAAAAGGATTAAATAATTTTAAGGCAGTTAAGATGGGATTGAAAAGGGATATTAACCCGAAATCTTATGAGCATGTTATATCTGAAATAGAAAGATTAAAAAATGAGCTTGCGCAACATCCAGAAGAATTGGAGTTTTATGAAAAGGAATTAGAAAAAGCTGAAAAGTCAAAGCAGGAAATGGAGCTTCCCAAAAATGCGGCGGAAGAAGAGCCTCCTGTGGGCGCGGAAGTTTCGGAAAAAGCCGAGGTAGCAAGCTCGGAAGAAATTGAGAAAATTCCGGAGACCAAAGAATCGATACCAGAGATATTAGAGGAGAAAAAGGAAGAGGCGGCAGAACCTGCTCTAGAAGCTGAAGAAAAACCGGAGACGCCGGAAAAAGAAAAGCCGGCTGAAGAACCAAAAGAAATTTTAGATAAAAAACCTGAGGTTGTTTTGACCGAAGAAGAGGAAAAGAAAATTGAAGGGGCGTTTTCGGAGTTTAATATTTCTCAAAAAGAGTTAAATGATTTACCGGGATTTTCAGAGTTGTCTTACGGGCAGCGCCTTTTGGTGGCGGAAAATTTAAATCAGATAAAACTGGGAATGATCGAGGAAAAAGCCAGAGAAGCGTACGGGGAGGAGATGAAAAGTTCGGGATTTTTAGGCAGAATGTGGAAGGGTATAAGCAAAAAATATCAGCTTGCCAAGCAGGAAAAAGCATCTTTGAAGGAGATAGAAAAGGGAGGAGTAGAGGTCCTTGGCGCGGCTTTGGAGAACTTGATCAAAAGAGCCGGAGAGGGTCCTGGTGTTGAGGTTTTGGAGGATGGAGAATTTGAGATGCAGTATGCGGAAGGATTTGATGGAATAACGAAAGAGAGGCAAGAAATAATTGATAATTTTAATGAGGTTGCCACAAGGTTTGGCAAGATGCCGGAAGAATGGAGATTTGATACCGCAAGCAAAGAAAATCAAGAAGCTTACAAGGATCTACTGGAAGAGTATGAAGAGGCAAGGAAGGGTCTTTTGGATCTACATGAAACTAGAGGGACATCCATGGGTGCCGCTATTGATGTTAATAGGATAGATGGGATGGTTAAGATGAACCAATTTTTAAATACGCATACTGATGTTGAAGAGGAGCTAAAAAAAATAAATGATGAGAGTGCTTGGAAAAGAGTTATGATGGATGTGGTGACGGAAAGAGGTGTTTACGCCGCAGCCGGCTTTCTTACAAGGACTGCCACAGTAAGCCTTATCGGCGCTTTGGGCGCGCCGCTTGCGGCGGCCGGACTGGGAGGTTTTATGGCAAGCAAGAGAGCAAAGGAGAATTTAAGAGAAAAGGATATGATGGCAAGAAGAGGCGAGAAGGATGAGTCGGAAACATCAAAAAATATTGTTGATGCTGAAAATTTAGATAAGAAATTAGAATATTTGCTTGAGAGGATAGAAAAAGAAGAGGACCCTAAAAATAAGGAGAATCTTTTAAGTCAGATGAAAGAGCGAGTTGATTATATTCAAGGAAAAATGGAGGACGGCTTGGTAAATTATGGAAATGAGAGTGAGAGATTGAACAATCAATACAAATTAACTCAAAGATTGAGTGGTTTGATGGTTGCTATTGAAGAGGGTAACGTGAGAAGCAGAGAAAAAATAGAAAGAAGGCTTGAGGCGGCTCTTAAGTCTAAAAAAGAGGGAATATCGGAGGCTAGGAAAGAACATATCAAAAAGCAGATAAAAAGAGGCGCTTTGATCGGCGCAGGATTTGCCGGATCAGGTTATCTTTTAAGGCATTTTGGAGGAGAGCTTTTCAATTGGCTTGAGAGTAAAAATGGAGCTACAAAAAGCGATATTCTTTGCGTATCAAACGAAGAGGTTAAAGAAGCTCAAGATGCCGCAACTTCACCTCAACATCAGGAGATGCCTGGCGCTGTTTCAGGCGTGGCACCAAATTTACCGCCGGAAAATCTTCCGATTGAAGGCGATGATTTAGGCGTTGGCAAGGTGTTAAAAGATGCTTTAGCCGTTGAGGGTTCATTGCCACATGTTGAGGCGCCTTATACTCCTGAAATAGCAGGCGGTCAGCTGAATCCGGAGGATACAACAGCATCGGCAGAAGTAAAAGGAGTCAGCGCGCCTGATGTAAACAAGACAACCGCCGAGGCTGTATATGAGGCAAAATCCGGAGACAGCTTGTGGAAGATAATCGGCAATATGGATGAGTTAAAAGATCTGGAAGGCGGCCAAAAGTCAAACGCAATTGCAAATATCATAGAGGCTGTCAAGAAAGATCCGGAGGCGCTAAAAGCTCTTGGTTTTGAAAGTCCTGAAAGTATTGATCACCTAGAGGTCGGCCAGGAGATGGATATTGCAAAGATGAAAGAGATCTTGGGAAGCGCAGAAGTAAATGGCGAGCATATAGTTGAGCACGCTCAAAATTTAGACGAGGCCACAATAAAAAGCATAGAGGCAAATGAAGCGAGAGCGCTGGAGTTGAGTCATCATGAAGAAGCAGTGGAATCTCAGCAGCCTGTTTCGGAAGCAGTTGAAGCGTCAAAAGGCGGATCTTCAGCGGATACAATACGATCCGGGATCGCAGAAAATAAAATTGCAGAAAACATCAAATACAACGAAAAACTTTTTAACGGCGTTTCCGGCGAGATAGAAAAAAATGGCGACGCTGTTTTGACATTTAATACCAAAGGCAACGCGCTTGGAGTGAAGATGATAATCACAAAAGAAAATAAGATCGCCGTTGATGGCTATGGAGCCAGAAATTGGCCTGACGGAGTAAAATTTGGCGGTGTTTTCACATCAAGAAAGTCGGAGACATTCGCCGATTTTAACGAAGAGAATCTTAAAAAAGCGCTGAAGTTTATAAATGAAGGCAACGCTATAACGGAAAAAGAAAAAGCCTTGCTTGGAGGCAAAGCCGAATAATAAAGGAAAAAGAGGACTCAATTGAGTCCTCTTTTGGGATATAAGCTAAATTAGCTTATATTGTAATTATACACCTACCACGGATAAAGTCAATAGCCTGCCTGTGGATAACTTTTAGAGCAGTCTGGAGGCTATCTCTGCCAGCTTTGAGCGTTCGCCTTTTCTTAGAACCAAATGGCCGAAAATCTCCTGTCCCGTAAATGAAGATATCACTTTAGTAAAGCCGCTTGATTGCGCATCCAGATAAGGATTATCTATCTGTCCTAAGTCACCGGTCAAGATTATTTTTGATCCTTCGCCAGCGCGAGTGATCGCCGTTTTCAAGCCATGATTGGAGAAATTCTGCGCTTCATCTATAATGATAATTGAATTGTGGAGCGTGCAACCCCTGATGAAATTGATCGGTATTATTTCTATAAGACCTCTTTCAATTACCTCTTCAACCGGTGAGAAATCACCATTTTTATCATCAAAAATAAAAGAATTCCCTTGTTTCACATATGGCGAATCGCTTTTTTTATGCCTTTCATTGCCGAGGATAAGAGCCATGTTGCTTACGATCGGAGTTGTCCTTGGATTGAATTTTTCCTTAAGGCTTCCGGGCAAATATCCCATATCTTTCTCAACTTCATCCAACGGTCTGAAAACAATAATTTTATCGTACTGCTTTTTTTCGAGCTGATGATAGGCGGCAAGAAGAGCCATCAATGTTTTTCCTGTCCCGGGAGGGCCGGAAAGCGTTAGCAGTGTTATCGCCTGGTCCATAGCCAAGTAATAAGCAAGCGCTTGTTCGTCATTTTTCGGAGCTATGCCGGCGCTGGTATCTTTTGGGTCTCTCGGATTTTTAACCAAAAAGAATTTATTAAGCGCGCTGTTATATACCGCAAGAGCGGTTCTTGTTGATGATTCACATATAAGCTTCAAGCACGTGTTGGGATTAAGATCCTTTGAAAAATTGAAGGCATTGATAGATCCGTCTTGAAAAAGAGAGTTTATCATACCGGCGGAAACATGAAGTTTTGTAAAGCCGGTATAAAGCTTGCTTATATTTGTCACCTTATCTGATTTGTAGTCTTCAGCTTCAACGCCAAGAGCTTGAGCTTTTAGCCTTAAATTTATATCTTTGCTGACCAAAATGACTTTTCTATCTCTATATTCGCTTTGCTTTTTTAAAGTCACTGCTATAATGCTGTTATCAACACTATGGCCGAAATTCTCAGGCAAAAGCTCTTTTCCACCGCCATTTAACTCAAATAAAAGCATTCCGCCATTTTTCGTCTTTATGCCGTTAGTGACATTTTTGCCTTTTGTCATCTCCTCCAGTGTGCGAGAAATTTCCCTGGCAACAAATCCTTTTTCTCCGGCAGACTTTCTTAAACCATCTAACTCCTCTAAAACTCCCACGGGGATAATAATTGTATTATCCTGAAAATCAAAAATCGCGTTAGCGTTATGAATCAGAACGCTGGTATCCAAGACATATACTTTCTGATGGGTCGTCACTTTGTCTAGCATAAGGCCTCCTTGGGTTTGGTTGTCAAAGTTCCAATATAAGCAAAGCACAAAAAAGAAAGTTACGCAATAAAAAATTGATTTTTTCCGGTTTTTTAGATAAGATTGACTTACTTATGCAAAATGAAAAAAATCAAAAATCCAATATTGCGAACATGGAGGAAAACGTCATCAAGTTTTGGAAAGAGAGCGGCGTTTTTCAAAAAACTCTGAAAAAGACGAAAAATGGCAAGCCTTTTGTCTTTTACGAAGGACCTCCGGGCGCCAATGGACGGCCTGGAATTCATCACATGATCGCAAGGGCATTTAAAGATGTCTTTTTAAGATACAAGACGATGCGGGGATTTTATGTTGAAAGAAAAGCCGGCTGGGACACGCACGGCTTGCCGGTGGAGCTTGAGGTTGAAAAAAGGTTGGGCATAAAATCAAAGCCTGAGATTGAAAAGTATGGCATAGAAAAATTTAACAATGAATGCAAGAAAGTCGTTTGGACATATCAGGATGAATGGGAGAAGATGACGGAAAGACTCGGCTACTGGCTGGATCTGAAAAATGCATACATTACCTACGCTCCGGAGTATATAGAGTCTTTGTGGTGGGTTATAAAGAGATTTTGGGAAAAGGGGCTTTTGGCGGAGGATTATAAAGTCATTCCTTTTTGTACTCGCTGCGGAACAGGACTTTCTTCTCACGAGGTCGCTCAAGGCTATCAGACCGTCAAAGATAGATCGGTTTATGTGAAGTTCAAAACCAAAGATCCAAATGAATATTTTTTGGTTTGGACGACCACTCCTTGGACATTGCCGGCCAATGTCGCGCTTGCGGTGAACAAGAGTCTTTTATACGCAAGGGTGAAATTGGAGAACGAGATTTTAATAGTCGCAAAGGAGAGAGTGAAGGCACTTTTTGGTGACGAGGCGGAAATTTTAGGAGAGATAAAAGGCTTGGAGCTTGCCGGCTTGGAGTACGAGCAGCTGCTGAATTTCATTTCTCCGGAAAAAGAGAAAAAAGCCTTTTATGTTGTCTTGGGGGATTTTGTTTCCGCGACGGACGGCTCGGGAGTGGTGCATATCGCTCCGGCCTTCGGCGAGGATGATATGCAAATGGCAAAAGAGAATGATCTGCCTGTGATGCGCGCCGTGAAAGAGACCGGCGATTTTATAGATGAGATAAAGCCTTGGGTTGGGAAGTTTGTGAAGGAGGCGGATCCGGAGATAATAAAATTTTTGGAGGAGAAAGGATTAGTTTTTAAAACCGAGCTTTACGAGCATGAATATCCTTTCTGTTGGAGATGCAAAACCCCGCTGATATATTTTGCCAAACAGTCTTGGTTCGTCAATACGACCAAAGTCAGGGACGAGATGATAAAAAACAACAGGACGATAAACTGGATACCGGAATATTTGAAAGATGGCAGGTTCGGCGAGTGGCTGAAAGAGAACAAAGACTGGGCTTTCTCAAGAAATAGGTACTGGGGGACGCCTTTGCCGGTTTGGAGATGCGAGAGTTGCGGCGAACGAGAGGTTTTTGGCAGCCTTTCGGAGATCTCAAAACGAAGCAGATTCAACAATCGGTATTTCATAATGCGCCATGGCCAGTCGGAGTTTAATTTAAAAAATAAAGTCGCTTCTTCAAACAAACACAAAAATCCATTGACAAAAAAAGGCATTTTGGAGGTTAAGAGGTCGGCGAAAAAGTTAAAAAATGTTGATATCATAATTTCCTCGCCTTTCAAACGAACTCTTGAAACCGCTGAGATCGTCGCAAAAGAGCTTGGTATTAAAAAGTCAGGGATAATAAAAGAGCCGCTTATACAAGAGATAAACACCGGAATATTTGACGGCGGTCTGGTGAGCGCTTACCATGCCTACTTTAATGGTGGTAGAGCCCCTAAGACAAAAAAAGAATATTTTTCTTCAATTTTGGAAAAATTCGCAAAGAGGCCGAAAAAAGGCGAGAGCTTAACTGATCTAAAAAAGCGAATGGCAAAAGCTGCGGCGAAATTTGAGAAAAAGTATAAAGACAAAAATATTTTGATCGTCAGCCATGAATATCCTTTGTGGATGCTTGAGACTGCGCTTTCCGGATGGAGCAACGAAAGATCGGCGGAGAAAAAAGCAAAGATGAGGTCGCCGGATTATATTAAAAACGCCGAGGTGAGAAAAATAAATGTCGGAAAGTTGCCTTTGAACAAAGAGGCGGAACTTGATCTGCACAGGCCGTATGTTGACAAGATAAAAGCCGACTGCAAAAAATGCAACGGCGAAATGAAAAGAGCGCCGGAGGTTTGCGATGTCTGGTTTGACTCGGGGGCGATGCCTTTTGCCCAGTTGCATTATCCTTTTAAGAACAAAGCCAAAATAGAAAAAAGAAAATTTTTCCCGGCGGATTACATCTCCGAGGCGGTTGATCAGACCAGAGGCTGGTTTTACACCTTGCTGGCAGTTTCAACGCTTCTTGGCTTTGAAGCGCCGTACAAAAATGTCATTTCGCTCGGCCATGTCGTGGATGCAAGAGGAAAAAAGATGTCAAAATCTTTGGGAAATGTCATCAATCCTTCTGAGATGGCGGACAAATATGGAATGGACTCCATTCGCTGGTATTTTTACATAGCAAATTCTCCGGGGGATGTGAAAAAGTTTGATGAGAAGGATCTTGCAGGATATCAGAGAAAGCATGTGATGGCGCTTTTGAATGTTTTTAATTTTCTAGGCTCTTATGTGGACTTGAGAGAAAAAAGAGGAAAGAGAGCTGAGTCAAAAAATATTTTAGATAAATGGATCATCGCAAGGCTTAATGCCGCAAAAGAAAAGACCGTAAAATATATGGAGGAGTATAATCCGCAATTTGCTTCAAGAGAGATCGCGGAATTTGTTGACGACCTGACCAATTGGTATATAAGAAGATCAAGAAGGAGGTTTCAGTATAAAGAGGAGGATCCGGAGGATTTTAAAAAGGCGAAAGAGACTTTGATATATGTTTTTGAGGAAGCTTTGAAGCTGACCGCGCCTTTTACGCCATTTGTTGCGGATCATATCTGGCTGAAGCTGGGAAACAAAAACTCAATTCATCTGGAAAACTTTCCAAAACTTGAAAAAGCGGATGCAGAGGTTTTGGAGGTCATGAAAAAGGCGAGAAGCATCGTTTCTTTGGCGCTGGAAGCGCGGGCCAAAGCCGGAATAAAAATAAGGCAGCCGCTGAAAGAATTAAGAATCAAGAATGAAGAATTAAGAATGAAGCCGGAGCTTTTGGAGCTGATAAGAGATGAGGTGAATGTGAAAAATGTTACAGTTGACATTACAATAAAAGAAAATGTTGAGCTTGATACGAATATTACAAAGGAGCTGAAAGAGGAGGGTATGCTGAGGGATCTGATAAGAAATATTCAGGAGGAGAGGAAAAATCTTGGCCTGACAAAAAGCGACTTCATAAAGATCACATTTAAAGATTCACCGTTTGTTTCCGGTTTGATCAAAAAATACGGCGAGAGCTTAAAATTTGAAACCGTCGCGAAAGAGCTTGAGAACTCTTTGGATATTGAAAACGCAAAAGAGGCGAAGCTCGGAGAGGAAAGTATAATATTTAAGATCACGCCTCTTAAAAAATAGATGTATCTTACTCAAGGGATAGTTCTTAAAAAGCAGGACAAAGGGGAAAATGACAAAGTTGCCGTTTTCTTCACGAGAGATTACGGGAAGATCGCCTTGGTCGCCAAAGGAATAAGAAAAAGCGGTTCAAAACTCGCAAGCCATATTGAGCTTTTCAGCTTGTCGGAGATAGGCTTTGTCCTAGGCAAGGCAAAAAGCGTTTTGACATCCGCCGAGGAAGTTGACGCTTTTTCATCCATTAAAAATGATCCTGAAAGATCAAAGGCGGCCGGTCATATCGTGGAGCTTGTTTTAAAATACACTTTGGACGAAGAGCCGGATGAAGAGATCTTCAATATTTTGCGCCAAGCCTTTTTTTATCTTGATGAAAAAGAATTTACCGAACTTGAGCTGGAATATTTCTTAAGATATTTTGAATTCAGGTTTTTGTCTATTTTGGGATATCAGCCGAAAGAGGTGGACATCTTGCATTTTTTCTCCGGAGAAAACAAAAAAATGAACAAGCAAACATTGGCGGAAATAAAACAAACCCTCCTGAGATATTTTAAAAATGTATTTAATGAAGTATAATGAAAGTACTTTGAACTACAAAACCCCATCTGCTTCGTTCCGCCTCCGTGTCTTGGCTCGCAGTACCAATAAGTACAGCCATGCCTACCGGCAGGCAGGCTTCGCCTGCGATACTCGGCGCGCCTCGCATCTGGCATTTTCTAATTCAAAGTAAAGTACTATATTGAAATTTAAAAATACTTATGGCAAACGATCTTGAAAAGTTAGAGAAAAAAGTTCTTAGCAGGAAGTGGGGCGAGAAGCGGACGATCCCTGAATATGAGGTTTATAAGGAAAAAGAAACGGCGGCAAAAAAGCTCGGTTGGCAGTACGGTGACGGCAGAAGAACGATAGCAAGAAGGCTGGCATCGTCAAAAATGCTTTGGCTTTTTGTTCTCTCTTTGTTCTCCGCCGCCGCTTTGTATTTTTATTATTCTTCAGTGCCGGTTTTCAATCAAAAAAGCGTTAAGCTATACATAGCCGGTCCAAGCAGCGTCTCTGCCGGCGAGGCGGTTTCTTACAAAATATCCTATAGGAATGATTCGAATGTCGCTTTGAATGATCTTAATATATCTTTTGAATGGCCGGCCGGCTCGGTCTTTGAAGGAAATGAATATTTCAAGCCGGTCAAGATCGATAAAAAAGTCGGGTTTTTAATGCCAAACCAAGAGAAATCTTTGATCTTGGAAGGCAGGATATACGGCGAAAAGGATTCGGAAAAGCATATTAAGGTTGATATGTCATATACGCCGGCCGGACTTAACAAGCCTTATACATTATCGCAGGAGTTCATTACAAAAATTGAAACCGTTCCGATATTTTTAAATGTCTCTCTGCCAAAGCAGGTTGTGGCTGATAAGGATTCCGATATTTCCATTGAATATGTCAATGATTCTGATGCCTCATTTTCCAATATGGAGATAAGGGCTCAGTACGCCTCCGGATTTGAATTTGTTTCAAGCGATCCGAACCCGGCAAAGTCAAACAATGTTTG
>JACQDS010000036.1 GCA_016200995.1 Candidatus Azambacteria bacterium
AAGAATTGTTTTTTAAATTCTTTATGACAACCAAAGATTCTGAATTTTTTTTGATGATATTGCTTAAAATTTCCTGTTCCTCAACGCTGACCTTTTCTGTTTTTTGCACTATGACGGTCTGTTCGCCTTTTTGCGTTATGCCTGAAAAAATGGAAAATTTGGGAAGCAAAATATCGGAGAAAAAGACTCCGCCGATGCCACCCAAGACAAATATTAAAATAAAATTTGTGATCTCTTTTTTTGTGAAATTCATAGTGTTTATGTTTTTATAATAACTTAACTGTAATAAATATCAGGACTAAAATCAACAGCAAAAAGAAGGCCGTGGATCTTAATGACTTTTTGGTCAGATTGCCGGCAAAATATCTTATGGTTATATCCCAAATGGAATAATAAATAACAAACAAAATAAATCCGGAGGTCAGGAAATTCAAAGGCATTTTAAAAATGACCCAATAAAATTCTGTAAGGATAAAGGCCTGCGTAAAAGAGAAGTAAAAGAGGCGCATCTTCAAAGGAAATGCCAGTTTAAGCACGGCGGAAATTGATGCAAAAAACATAACCAAAGAAGAGAAAAAAACGATCGGAAAAACTAGCCAATTTGATAATTCGTAAAATTCTTGATAGGAAAAAATGAGAGAGAATGCAAGAAGCGACTCAATGAATGATATTATGATGATATGGGATTTTTTTATTTTCGAAGAAAATAAAAGATAAAAAATGAATACCGAGGCGATAGCGATAATATGCCTATTTGAGCCATCGACAACCATATACAAAAGCGGAAATTGGACAACCGGCAATATGGAGACCATCGTTGCCAAAGGGGCGTTTTTCAAGAAGTACCATGAAGCGCTTAAAGCGAATAAAAAAGCAAAAATAAAAATGAAAAAAGAAAAACCGCCTCCTGAAATAAAAAGCTCGGATAAAATAAAAAATATGCCGGATAGAAAGATGTTTCGCATAAAAAAGATGGATTATTTAGTTCTCACTTCAATTTTACCATCTTTTAAGTCTACGGTCACATTGCTTCCGTCTGAGATCTCTTTGCTTATTATCTTTTTTGATAATGCATCAAGAATATTTTTTTGGATCAACCGCTTTAAAGGCCTTGCGCCGTAATGCAGGTCCGTGCACTGTTCAATTAGGAAATTTTTAACTTTTTCCGTCACCTTCAGCTTCATCCTTTTATCTTTTAAATTCTTGTAAACACCATCAAGTTGGATATTTATAATTTCCTCAAGAATTTCCTTATTTAAAGGATTGAATATCACTATCTCATCTATTCTATTAAGGAATTCCGGCTTGAACGTCTCCTTTAGGGAAATGTTTATTTTCCTTATTATTTCCTTATGTTTTTCCTTATTTCCTTCCTTTTCCTCATTCATAAAACCGAGTTCGCTCATTTCGGACAGCGATTCCGATCCGACATTTGATGTCATTATGATTATCGTGTTTTTGAAGTTCACTTTTCTGCCTTTTGAGTCTGTTAAATGTCCTTCGTCAAGGATTTGTAAAAGGATATTAAAAGTGTCAGGATGCGCCTTCTCTATCTCGTCAAACAAGATAACGCTGTAAGGTTTTTTTCTGACAAGCTCTGTCAATTGGCCGCCTTCGTCGTACCCAACATATCCCGGAGGCGAACCTATCAATTTGGAAACGGCGTGTCTTTCCATATACTCTGACATATCAACTCTTATGATGGCGGATTCGGACTGAAACATAAATTCCGCTATCGCTTTTGCAAGCTCTGTCTTTCCTACTCCGGTCGGACCCAAAAACATAAATGTGCCTATCGGTTTATTTTGGTCGGCGATGCCGGACCTTGATCTTCTGACGGCATTGGCGACAGTGTCTATAGCCTCGTCTTGTCCGACAACTCTTTTTCTTAAAACACCTTCCATATCAAGAAGTCTCTTGGCTTCTTCTTCCAAAATCTTGGAAGCTTTGACGCCGGTCCATTTGGCGACTATGTTTGCTACATCCTCCTCGGAGATCTCCTCTTTTAGGATCTTCCTCTCGCCTTGGACCTTTTGAAGCCTCTCCTCTTCGGAAGTGATTGATCTTTCTGTTTTTGGAATAGCGCCGTATCGTATCTCGGCAACTTTCTGAAGCTCGGACTTTTTTTCCGCAATTTCCGATTCTTGCTTGAGCTTATCCAATTCCCTTTTTAATTTCCTTATGTTTGATATTATTTCCTTTTCAACATTCCACTGCGCTTCCAATTCGCCGCTTTTTTCCTTAAGCTCGGCAAGCATTTTTTTGATGGCGCCAAGCCTCTCTTTTGACTCTTTGTCCTCCTCTTTTTTGAGAGCGGTTTTTTCTATTTCAAGCTTCATTATTTTTCTTTTCAGCTCATCCAATTCTTGAGGCATTGAGTCTATCTCCATTCTCAATTCAGCGGCCGCTTCGTCCATCAGGTCTATCGCCTTGTCCGGTAAACGCCTTTCCGTGATGTATCTGTCGGAAAGCGTGGCGGCGGCAACAAGAGCCGGGTCTGTGATCCTGACGCCGTGATGAACCTCATACTTTTCTTTTATTCCGCGAAGTATTGAAATAGTGTCATCCACGCTTGGCTCGTTGACGATGACGGGCTGAAATCTCCTTTCAAGCGCCTGGTCTTTTTCTATGTATTTTTGATACTCTTTTAGGGTCGTTGCGCCTACCGTATGAAGCTCACCTCTTGCCAAAGCGGGTTTAAGCATATTTGAGGCGTCCATGGAGCCCTCAACCCCTCCGGCGCCGACTATCGTGTGAAGCTCATCTATAAAAAGTATTATTTTTCCTTCGTGTCTTTTTATCTCTTTAAGCACAGCTTTGAGCCTGTCTTCAAACTCGCCTCTGTATTTTGTTCCGGCAATAAGCATACCAAGATCAAGCGACATCAATTCGCTTTCTTTTAAAGATTCCGGCACATCTCCGGCGGCAATCCTTTGCGCGAGACCCTCAGCTATTGCCGTTTTTCCCGTTCCCGGGTCGCCTATTAAAACAGGATTGTTTTTTGTTCTTCTTGAAAGAACCTGTATGACCCTGCGTATCTCGGAATTCCTTCCAATGACGGGATCAAGCTTGTTTTCTCTTGCAAGCCTTGTCAGATTAACGGTGTATTTTTCGAGTACTTGGTATTTTGCTTCCGGCTCCGGATCGGTGATCCTTTGGCTACCCCTTATGCCGGCTAGCTCCTTTAAAATGGCATCTTTGCCTACATTAAATCGGTTTAAAATATCCTTTGATAGAGATTCAACCTCAAAAAACGCCAAAAAAAGATGTTCGGTTGATATAAATTCATCTTTTAGCGAGCCGGCTATTTTTATTGAAGTATCTAAAATTTTTGCCAAGCTTTCAGAAACCTGCACTCTGCCGAAAGAAAGATCTTGCTTCTGGCCCTGCGGAAGCTTGCTGACGGATCTTAAAACCTCGTCTTTGAAAAGCTCGACATTCACTTCAAGTTTATGCAGAATACTTACCACTATTGAATCTTGGTATGTGATCAAGGCGTATAAAAGATGCGGGGAATCTATGCCGCTTTGAGAATGATTGATCGCGAGCTCCTGCGCTTTAAACAGCACCTCTTGAGCTTTATTTGTAAAGTTATTGAATTGCATTTTAATAGCTTTTAGCTTTCAGCTGTTAGCTGTTAGCTTTTTTAAAGCTTAAAAATAAAAAATATATAAATTAATTTAACTTATTTTAAGAATATCAAATTAGCACTCTAAGGTCAAGAGTGCTAATTATTCTTTTATTTTATTATTGCCTTAATTTTTTTACAGTTTCTTTTAAGATCTTTAGGGTGTATTTTATATCTTCGTTCGTTGTTTTCCTGCCAAGAGTTATCCTGATATTTGACTCCTTTTCTTTTTCGGAAAGACCCAGAGCATCAAGAATATAGGAAGCCTTTAGAGCCTTTGAATGACAGGCGGCGCCGGCGGAGATCGCCACGCCTTTTAGATC
Organism: Candidatus Azambacteria bacterium; assembly: GCA_016200995.1. Lineage (GTDB taxonomy): Bacteria > Patescibacteriota > Minisyncoccia > GWC2-36-17 > M10-OD1-4 > M10-OD1-4. The sequence continues at coordinate 3,952 of JACQDS010000036.1, forward strand.
CATAGCTATCACGAGCTCTTCTCTTTTGACACCGGTAAAAGAGATGCTTATATGATGCGGCAGTCTTTTTTCTAAGGAGCCTGTTATTTTGGAGTTTGGGATCTCCGATAGAATTTCAGAGATCAACTTATCTCTTAATGCCGTAATTTTTCCTATATTTTTCCTTTCTTTTTTCACAAGATCAAGCGCAACGCCAATTCCGACTATCGCCGGCACATTTTCCGTTCCGGATCTCAATCCGGACTCCTGCCCGCTACCAAGCACAAAAGGCTCTATGTTTGAACCGCTTTTTACAAAAAGCGTCCCAACCCCTTTAGGGCCGTAAATCTTATGCCCCGAGAGAGTGAGCATATCAACGCCCAAAGCCTCAACATCGCAATTCAAAAAACCGGCGGATTGAACGGCATCCGTGTGGAAAAGGATATTTTTCCCTATTTCCTTATTAAATTTCCTTATTAATAGGGAAATTTCCTTTATCGGCTGGATCGTTCCTATCTCGTTGTTGGCATGGATCACGGAAACCAGAACGGTATTTCCCCTTAAAAGTTCCGTGAGTTTGTCAATTAAAACTATCCCGTCTTTTGAAACTGGAAGCAAGGAATATTCCAACTCGCCGATCTCACTTAAATATTTAACCGTTTGGAAGACAGATTCGTGCTCTATTTTGGATATTACTATATGCGGCTTGCCTTCTCTTTTTTCATTTATGAACTTCCTGACTACTCCGATGATCGCCAAATTGTTCGCCTCGGTGGCAGAACCGGCAAAAAATATCTCGCTTGTATCGCAGTTTAAAAAATCGGCGGTTTTTTTTCGCGCAATATCAACAGCCGACTGGGCCTCTTGGCCGAAAAAATGCACCGAGGAGGCATTGCCGTATTTTTTTGCAAAATACGGCATCATAGCCTTCAGCACCCTTGCGTCAACCGGCGTTGAAGCTGAATTATCAAGATAAATTCTTTTTTTCATTTAATTAAATAGAGAGTAGTTTTGGCTTACCGCATCTTCTTTTGCATACTCTACTTTCTCTTGCGGTTCGTCAATGCTTTCTTTTGTATTTTCTTTAATGGAGATATTGCTTTTAAAACTCACATTGTACTCATCCCAATAAACCGGCGCCGTCAGTTTTTTTTCGCTGCCTTTTTCATTGAAAAAAACCTGTCCGTACTTTCTGCCGTAGTCAAAGACATCCCTTGTTATCCTGACATCGTCTAAGCAATAGCTTTTAAGCTCGTCCATCCTGCCTTCCCGAAAATATTTTATGGCATCAAGACCGTGGCCGCTCTTTTTTGTGTTAAGTGTCGCCTTCGCGACAGAATCCAAAGAAAGTCTATGCCCCAAAACATTGGCAAGGTCTTCCATTATATCGCAAGAAGGCACATTTTTCAGATCAACCTCTTTAAGATACGGCTGCAACACCTGATAGTCAAAATACTTGGTGTTAAATCCGATGACAAGACCGGCGTCTTTTATCATCTTTTCAAGCTCGCCTATCCTATCCTCCTCAAAAGCCATAAACTTATCTTTTTTATACGAATAAACCCCTGCCACGGAGATCTTCAAAAGATGCGGATAGGCTCTGCCGCCAACCTCGGAGAATTCATGCTGGGTTTCCAAATCCAAAACCAAATAATCCTTCATATGATTTTAGATCTATGCTTTTTCTTTATCTCTATGATCTTGTTTTCTATGCTTTCTATATATTCTTTGCATTCATCGGCAACTAAAAGACCCCTTTCAAATTTCTTAAGGCCGTCCTCCAAAGAAAGATTGCCGGACTCAAATTCGTCGGCTATACTCTCAAGTTCTTTGTATGATTTTGCAAAATTAAAATTTTTCTTCATAATACCTCCACGCCAAGCTCTCCGTCGGAAAGACTAAGTTCAAGCTTGTCGCGCTTTTTCACTTTTTTAATACTTGTTAAGATCTCTCCGTTAAGCCTCACTATGCTGTATCCTCTTTTCAAAATCTCCTTCGGGCTTAAGCTTTTTAAAAGCCTCACAAGACCGCTTATTTTGGATTTTTGTATTATAAGCTTTTCTTCAAAAAGTTTCAAACCGCCAAAAAGCCTTGAATGCAGGCTTTTAAAATCG
>JACQDS010000033.1 GCA_016200995.1 Candidatus Azambacteria bacterium
CCGGTTACTTTATCCGAAAAGCAACAGCCAAGCAAAAAGCGGATGCTTTGGAGTCAAAGATCTCCAAGATGACAGAGGAGGCGAAGGATAAGACAAGATCATTGATAGAAAAAGCCAAGGAGGAATCTCTTGCTATCCTTGATGAGGCGAGAAAAGAGGAGCGCGAGAGAAAGGCCCAGATCACCAAGCTTGAGGAACATCTTTTGAAGCGCGAGGATACTTTGGAAAAAAGGCTTGAGAAGCAGGAAAAGGATGAGAAGGATCTGAGAGAAAAGGTTGAAAAAGTAAAAAGCGTTCATGAGGAGGTGAACAACATCAAGCAAAAACAAATTGAAAAACTTGAAGAGATCTCCGGCTTGAGCGAGACAAAAGCAAAAGATGCTGTTTTTGAAATGGTGGAGCAGAAAAACAAAGATGATCTGCTTATCAGAATGAAAAAGCTTGAGCAGCAGACGAATGATGAAGTTGAGAAAAAAGCCAAAGAGATCTTAACGGACGCAATGCAAAGATTTTCCGGTTCGCAAGCCGGCGAGGTGACGACCACCACTCTTAAAATTCCTTCCGATGAGATCAAAGGAAAAATTATCGGAAGAGAGGGTAGAAACATCAAGGCAATTGAAAAGATGACCGGCGCGGAGATCATAGTTGATGACACTCCGGGAGCTGTGCTTATATCATGCTTTGATCCGATACGCAGGCAAGTTTGCAGGCTTGCCCTGGAAAAGCTTATCAGCGATGGCAGGATCCAGCCGGCAAAGATAGAAGGGGCTGTTGAGCAGGCAAAGATCGAGATCACAAAGAGCATTCAGAAGGCCGGCGAGGATGCGATCGCCGAAGCGAAAGTCATCGGTGTGGATCCTAAGCTTGTGAATCTTTTGGGCAGACTCAAATACAGAACCAGTTTTGGTCAGAATGTCTTGGAGCACTCTTTGGAGGCGGTGCATATAGGCGCGATGCTTGCCACAGAGCTTGGCGCTGATGTTAAGATCACAAGGATGGGGGCGCTGTTTCACGACATCGGAAAAGCTGTTGATCATGAAGTTCAAGGCACGCACGTTGAGATAGGCATTAAAATACTTCAAAAATTCGGCATTGATGAAAGGGTGATCTTGGCGATGAGATCGCACCATGATGAGTATCCTTATGAAACCATTGAATCTAAAATAGTCGCGACCGCCGAGGCGCTTTCCGCTTCAAGGCCGGGCGCCAGAAGAGGAACGCTTGAAACATACATCAGAAGACTTGAAGAGCTTGAGGCCATCGCGATGTCGCACGAAGGCATAGAAAAGGCTTATGCAATATCAGCCGGCAGAGAGCTTAGAGTTTTTGTGACTCCGGAAAAGGTTGATGATTTGGGAGCGAGAAAACTCGCAAGATCCATAGCGGACAAAATAGAAGAGGAATTGAAATATCCGGGAGAAATCAGGGTCAATGTTATACGCGAAAACAGGGTTATTGAATATGCTCGATAAAATGTTGCATAAATAAAAGGTTTTTGCTAAAATTAGATTAGTGGTATTTAAAATAAAAAAAGGTCTAAATTATAATTATTTAAATTATATAATATGAACAAAGACGCTTTAGCAGAGGCAGTGCAGTCAAAAGCAGGCCTCGATACAAAAAAATCAGCGCAAGACGCTGTAGACGCTGTGTTTGATACGATCTCAGCCGCTCTTTCAAAGGGTGATGAGGTTTCTATCGCCGGATTCGGCTCTTTTAAAACAGATAATAATTTTCTCTTCCGCTTTTTTTTCAATGATCGAGGCGGCGCTTTTTGCCGTTAATTTAAGGCGCGCTCAAATTTTAAGAGAGCAGAAAAAGATGGGCGCCGAGGCGCTGGTAAAGATAAAAGAAAGAATGGGCCGTCCGATAACGGTGCTGGTCGTTTTTAATAATGTCGTCAGTATTGTCGGAAGTATGTTTGTCGGAGCAGTGGCGGCCGAAACTCTGGGTGGCGCGTGGCTTGGCTATATGTCGGCCATTATCACATTTTTGATCATTATTTTTGGAGAGATAATACCAAAAACATTCGGTGAGAATTATGCCGAGAAGATATCTCTTCTTACCGCAAGGCCACTGCTTTTTATGGCGAGGATATTTTCCCCGATTATCTGGCTTCTTGAAAAGCTGACAAGCGGATTTTCAAAAGACAAAAAATCCGTTTCCGAGGACGATTTGAAAATACTAAGCAAGCTTGGATATATGGAGGGGAGCATAGAGGAGGATGAGATGGACATCATTCAAAAAGTTTTCACCTTAAACGACATTAGAGCAAAAGACATAATGGTGCCGAGAGTTTTGGTCATGGCCTTGCCGGCGGACAAGGCGCTTGAAGAGATAAAAGATGAGATCTATAATTTTCCAAATTCAAGATTTCCGATCTATTCCGGAAGCATAGATAACGTCATAGGCGTTTGCCACAGGCAGGATCTTCTTGTCGCGCTTGGCAGGGGCAGAGGCGATGTAAGGGTGAAAGACTTCGCCATTCCGCCGATATTTGTAAATGAAAATACCAAAGCCGACGAACTGCTACCGCTTTTCCAGAAAAAAAGATTTCATTTGGCTGTGGTGAGGGATCACTTTGGCGGCACCGCCGGGATCGTCACTCTTGAGGATGTGCTTGAACAGCTTGTTGGCGATATAGTGGATGAAAAAGATGAGTTTATAAATTTAAGAAAAAGAGCTTTGGGCGGTATTTCAAAACCCAAAAAACAGAAAACAAAACCGGAAGAAAAATAAAAAAATATAAACACTTGAAAAAATACGGTAATTATGTAGAATAAAGAGTATTGAAAAAAGCGGGTATGGTATAATGGCTATTATCTCTGCCTTCCAAGCAGATGATCGGGGTTCGAATCCCCGTACCCGCTCAATTATGCAAAAAGAAAAAGAACAGGATTTGATGCAAAAAGTCATATCCCTTTGCAAAAGAAGGGGGTTTGTTTTTCCCGCTTCGGAGATTTACGGCGGATTTGCAAATTCATATACCTACGGGCCTTACGGAGTGACGCTCAAAAACAATATTAAAAAACTTTGGTGGAAAAAGTTTGTCGAGGACAGAGAGGATATCGTCGGAATAGACGGGCCGATAATTTTGCACCCGAGGGTTTGGGAAGCCTCCGGTCATATAGGCGGGTTTAACGACGCGCTTGTGGATTGCAAAAAATGCAACAAGCGTTTCAGAGCTGATCATTTGGTGGAGGATGCGACCGGAAAAGATATGGAAGGAAAGCTCTCGGAGATGAAAAATATTCTTGATGAAAAAGTTGATTGCCCGAATTGCAAAAAGCGGGACTGGACGGATGTCAGAAATTTCAATTTGATGTTTGCGACAAAGACGAATGCGGTTGCCGGAGAGGAAGAGCAAATTGCGTATCTGCGTCCGGAAACCGCCGGAGCGATCTTTATTGAATTTAAAAATGTCGTTGATTCAACGCGCGTAAAAATTCCTTTTGGCATAGCGCAAATAGGCAAAGCTTTCAGAAATGAAATAGTCGCCGGAAATTTTATTTTTCGTTTGCGCGAATTTGAGCAGATGGAGATAGAGTATTTCATCAAGCCGGACGCCGACTGGGAAACTCTGTTTGAAAAATGGCTTTCGCTCCAAGAAGAGTTTGCTATGGAGCTTGGCGCGAAAAAAGAAAAATTAAGGCGCCTTGAGCACCCAAGAGAAAAACTTTCGCATTATTCAAGAAAAACCGTTGATATAGAATTTGACTATCCTTTCGGCGGATTCAAGGAGCTTTTCGGCCTCGCGCACAGAGGGGATTTTGATCTGACTCAGCATGCGAAGTTTTCCGGAGAAAAATTGGAATACTTGGACCCGGAAACAAATACAAAATACACCCCGCATGTTTTGGAGCCGACATTCGGCTTGGACAGATCAATTTTGGCATCCCTGCTTTCCGCTTATGCTGAAGAGGAGGTAAATGGAGAGATGAGAACGGTCATGAAATTTCCAAAAAAGATCGCTCCTGTGCAGGTGGCGGTATTTCCTCTTTTGAAAAACAAGCCCGAGCTTGTGCAAAAAGCCAGAGAGATATTTTTGGAACTTAAGAAAGATTTTGTTTGCGAATTTGACGACAACGGGAATGTCGGAAAAAGATACAGAAGGCAAGATGAAATAGGCACGCCATATTGCGTGACGCTGGACTTTGAATCTTTGGAAGACAGCTCTGTCACTGTTCGCGACAGAGACTCAATGAAACAAGAAAGGATAAAAATTTCGGAACTCACGGAATATTTTAAAAAATCTCTCAAATAAATAACTTGGAGATTGAGTCTCCAAGTTATTGATGTTCTATCTTATCAAGGATCTTTTCCGATCTTTCAATAATTTTTTGTTTGAATTTCTTATCGTATATATTTTTTATATATAATATCAATATAAGCAGAGTCACGATGACAAGCAGAGTGTGCTCCACCTTTTTCGCTTTGCTGACTATGACATCAACACTGCCGCCGAAGAGATAGCCGACGCTAATATATACAAGCACCCATAAGATGGCGCCAGCGATGTTAAAGTACATAAATTTCACAAATGGCATACCGGAGGTGCCGGCTATAAAAGGTATGAACGGCCTGACCATACCGACGAACCTTCCGAAAAAAACGCTTTTTCCGCCGTGTTTTTTGAAAAACTTTTCTCCGTACCCAAGGTAATTTTTTTTATCAAGAACTTTGTCTATGTTTGCCAGTTTTTTTAATTCATATTTTTTAATGGCGTAAATGCCAAGAAGAAAGCTGACCAGGTCGCCAAGAACGGCTCCAAGCAATGCCAAAAACGCTGAATCAAAAGGGTCAATATAGTTTTGATAAATGAGGAATCCGACGATCATTAAAAGTGTGGTGCCGGGTATCAATATGCCGATAAAAACCACCGCTTCAAGAAGCGATACTGAAAATATCACCCAATAGCTCAAGATCCTATGGTTTAATATGAAACTGTAAATTATTTCAAGGATTGAAATTTCTGCTGTTGCCATGATATTTTATTTTTTTCTTTTCTCGGCGACCCAGTTGTTCACCGCAAGAAGAGAGTCAAATGTGCCGGCATCTGTCCAATGGCCTTTTAAAATCTCAAAGGTCATCTCATTGTTTTTTACGTAAAAATTATTCAGATCGGTCACTTCGTACTCGCCTCTTTGCGAAGGCTTAAGGGTTGCGATGATGTCAAAAGCTTTTTTGTCGTACATATAAAGCCCAACAACCGCCAAATTGCTTTTTGGGTTTTTTGGTTTCTCTTTAATGGCGATGACCTTGCCATCTTTTACTTCCGCTACGCCGAATCTTTCAGGGTCGGAGACCTCTTTTAAAAATATCTTCGCGCCTTCTTTTTGATCTTTAAAATCTTCGCAGGCTTTTTTTATGTCATATTCAAATATGTTGTCTGAAAATATGACAACGATTTTTTCTCCTCTGGCAAAATCTTTGGCGACATTGATGGCATCCGCCGGACCAAGAGGTTCTTTCTGGACCTCATAATGAAGCTTGACTCCAAACTCGTCGCCAGACTCCAAGAGATTGATGAACTGGCCGGAATGTTCCGTGCCGGTGACTATTAAGATCTCTTTTATGCCAGCATCTCTTAACATCTCTATGGAATAGTAGATCATCGGCTTGTCGTATATAGGCAGTAAGTTTTTATTAATCGTTTTTGTCAGAGGATAGAGCCTTGAGCCTTTTCCTCCGGCTATGATTACACCCCTCATAAAATTTTATTTCAAGCCATAAAGCACCATCTGCTTTGTTGCGCCTCCGTGTCTCGCCTCAAAGTACATATAAGTACATCTCGGCTTCGATACTCGGAGCGCCTCGCATCTGATGCCTTCTTGCTTGGAATGCTTTATTGTAAATATCTTTATCATAGCAGAAATTTTGAAATATTCCACTTTTTTCCTAAAAAGAGCTATACTATAAGGAGAGCATTAATTTTAAAAAATATGAAAAATATAAGAAACAAACAAGCTCAAGAAAAGGATGAATTTCCGGTCGGCAAGAAGGGTTTTGCCGTCTGTTCCGGATGCGATGCCGTTTATCATAAAAAAAGCTGGCATCATGAAGAAAAGTTCGCGGATAAAATTGAAGGTATAAGAAAAGAGGCGGGAAGCGTCATCTGTCCGGCTTGCGAGAGGGAGAAAAACGACCTTTGCGAAGGATTTGTTGTCTTGATAGATATTCCGGAAGAAAAGATGCAAGAGGTCTTTAATCTTATACAGAATGTGGGAGAGAAAGCGATCAAAAATGATATCCTAAGCAGGATCACCAAGATGGAGGAAAGGGACGGGGATATTTATATCTGCACGACGGAAAATCAGCTTGCCGTCTCTTTGGGCAAGCAGATCCAAAAGGCATTTAAGGGCGAGGTTGATACTAATTGGTCCGGCAGAGACGGCATTGCCAGGGTGACTTGGAGATATCCGGCGCCCAAGCATGGAAAGTAGATATAAAATTTTAGAGCACACTGCCGATCTTAAGATACGATCATTTGGCAAAGACTTAAAAGAGCTTTTCTCAAACACCGCTTTTGCGATGACGGAGTTCATCTACGGAGAAAACTTAGCCGGAAAAACAGCGGATAAAAAAGAAAGGATAGAGATAAAAAGCAAAGACAGAGAATCGCTTTTGGTGGATTGGCTTTCCGAGATATTGTATCTTAGCAATGCAAATCGCATGGCTTACATAGGATATGATATAAAAGAAATTACCGATGTCAAGATAACAGCCGAAGTTTTTTCTTGTGAAGCAAAAGCCGCGGAGGATATAAAAGCGGCGACTTTTAACGATTTGGAGATCAAACAGCAAGAAGATGGAAATTGGACGGCGGTAGTCGTTTATGACATATGATCTCAAAAAAAGATCTTAAAAAAATATCCGAGTATGTTTGGGAGATCCCAAGATCTTTTCGTTCCGGCATGAGAGTGCCGGCAAGAATATATATAACGGAAAAAATGCTTGACGAAATATTGGATGAAAAAGCGATCGAGCAGCTTGTGAATGTTGCGACTTTGCCCGGTGTGGAGAGATGCGCGCTTGCGATGCCGGATATTCACCAGGGATACGGCTTTCCGATCGGCGGGGTGGCGGCTTTCAGGACGGAAGACGGAGTAATCTCTCCCGGAGGGGTCGGCTACGATATAAACTGCGGCGTCAGGCTTCTTTTAAGCAAATATTCTTATTTTGAAATAAAAGACAAGCTTCCGGAGCTTGCGACCGGCATTCAAAAAAGCGTGCCTTCCGGAGTCGGCAGAGGCGGCAAACTGATCTTAGGAAGGAGGGATTTTGATGAGGTTTTAAATATGGGCGTTAATTGGGCGTTGAAAAATGGCTATGCCAAAAAAGAGGATCTGGAAGTTTTGGAGGAGAGCGGATGTTACGCTGGCGCCGACGCTTCATTAGTTTCGGATCACGCGAAAAAAAGAGGAGCCGATCAGCTCGGCACGATAGGTTCCGGCAATCATTTTTTGGAAGTTCAGGAGGTGGATGAAATTTATGACGAAAAGATTGCAAAGGAGTTTGGCTTGAGCGTCGGACAAGTGACCGTGATGATCCATACCGGATCTCGCGGGCTTGGGCATCAAGTCTGTACAGACTATGTCAGGCTTATGGACAGAGTGATAGAAAACTACAATATTCATTTGCCTGACAGAGAGCTTGCCTGCGCGCCGTTTCGTTCAAAAGAAGGCCGGGAATATTTTCAAGCTATGGCGGCCGCCGCCAACTTTGCTTGGACAAACAGGCAAGTCATAACTCACTCAATACGAGAAGTTTTTAAAAATCTTTTAAAGAATGGAGAAAAGGATGAGCTTGATATCTTATATGATGTTGCGCACAATATCGCCAAACTTGAAAAGCATGAAGGCAAGGAATATATAGTTCATAGAAAAGGCGCGACAAGGGCGTTTGGTCCGGAAAGTCCGGAGCTTCCGGGGAAGTACCAAAAAACTGGCCAGCCGGTCTTGATCCCCGGCTCAATGGGGACTTACTCGTATGTTCTTGCGGGAACGGAAAGGTCGATGACCGAGGCTTTTGGTTCCTCTTGCCATGGCGCCGGAAGGCGGATCTCCAGAGTGGAGGCAAAAAGAAGGATCAGCCATGAAAGATTAAAAAATGAATTGGACAAATACGGCGTGGTTGTCAGAGCGGGCTCAAAAAGAGGCTTGGTGGAGGAGGCGCCGGAAGCCTACAAAGATGTGAATGATGTTGTTGATGTTGTTTCAAAAAGCGGGCTGGCAAAAAAAGTCGCAAAATTGAAACCATTGGCTGTCATTAAAGGTTGATCAATAATGAAAAGAAATATGATGACATATATTTTAATACTGGTTTTAAGTTTATTGTTCATAAGCTTGCTGGGTTTTTGGTCTAATGTCAGGCCTCAAAAGATAGACCTTGGATATCTGCCTGCTGATTTTTCCTTGGAGCCTGAAGGTGTTGTTTTAAATACAAAAGATAATTTACGCTTGTCGGCTTGGTATATTCCAAAAAAGGATAAAAATAAAAATGACAGATCAGTGATAATGATATTGCACGGCTATCCTGCAGAGAAATCCGATATGCTTAGTTTTGCGAAAGCCCTTAATCCTTATTTTTCAACGCTGCTTTTGGATATGCGTTATTTCGGGAAAAGCGAAGGAAAATATTCAACGCTTGGATGCAGGGAGCAAGATGATCTCTCGCAGGCGGTGGACTTTTTAAAAAACAAAGGCTATGAGAAAATAGGAGTGCTTGGTTTCTCGCTTGGCGGCGCTGTCGGTATAATGGCGGCAGAGAAAGATGAGAGAATAAACGCCGTGGTCTCTTATGCTTCATTTTCCAATTTGCCTAAGCTCGCAAGAGAGCTTTATTGGTTTTTGCCTGTCGTTAATTATCCGATGGTTGAGCTGATGGATCTTTTTGGAAAAGCTTTTTTCGGCTGCGATTTTAAAAAAGATTCTCCGGAAAATTCCGCCAAGCAATTAAAAATTCCCGTTTTGATATCGCATTCAATGGAAGACGAACAGATTTCGTTTTCTCACGCCAAAGACTTGGAAAGATCTTTGAAAGGAGATCAAAATGCCGAATTTTATTTTTTTGAAAAAGGCAGGCACGGATATTTGCCGGCGGATTTTAATGAAAGGCTTATAAAATTTTTTGAAAAAAGCTTATGATCTTTAAAGACAGAAAAGAGGCCGGAGAGAAGTTGGCGGAAAAACTTAGGAACTATGCAAATAAAAAAGATACGGTTGTTTTAGGGTTGCCAAGAGGCGGAGTGGTGGTCGCTTTTGAAGCGGCGCAAAAGCTAAATTTGCCGCTGGATATTTTAGTGCCAAGAAAGATAGGTCTTCCGCAAGATCCGGAAATGGCGATCGGAGCGATCGCGGAGGGTTTTGACGGCATATTTAACAATGAGATCATAAAGGAGTTGAATATTTCAAAAGAAGAGATCAAAAATGAGGTTAAAAAAGAAAAGGAGGAAATGGCAAGACGGCTGAAGCTGTACAGAGGCGAGAAGCCGCCGCTTGATCTTAAAGGAAAAACCGCGATAATCGTTGATGATGGGATAGCGACCGGATACACTATGCTTGCTTCCATTTTTTCCGCAAAGGCGAAAGGCGCAAAAAAAGTCATAGTAGCGGCGCCGGTGATCGCTCTTGACACCATTGGAAAAATAAAAAAAGAATCGGATGAGCTTGTCTATCTTGATGCGCCGGAGATCTTTTGGTCGGTCGGAATGTTTTACGAAGATTTTCCGCAGATTGAGGATAATGAAGTGATGAGGCTTTTGAAAATTGCATATAAATGATTTTATGTTTAAAATAAAAAGATGATAGATTTTATCAAAAAAAGATATATTGTTATTTTGGTTTCCATTTTGGCGGTTTTTGTCTTTGGGTTTTTGTATTTTGGCGGAGCAAAAGCGCCAGCTTATGAATCGGCGATCGCAAACAGAATGAACATAGTACAAGAGGTGAGCGCGACGGGAAGCATAAAGCCGGTTGATAGAGTGGATCTTGCTTTTGAAATTTCTGGAAAGATCTCCGAGGTATTTGCCAATGTCGGCGACAAGGTTGATGCTGGAAAGGCCTTGGCCGGCTTGGATAAAGCGGAGCTTTACGCCGGTCTTTTGCAGGCTAAAGCGGGAGTGGATTCCGTAAAGGCCCAGCTTAGTCAATATGAAGCGGCTCTAAAAGTTCAGCAGTCTGTTTTTGACGAAATGAAAAAAGGCACGAGAGCCGAGGAGATGCAGCTTGCGGAAACAAAAGCGGAAAATGCAAACAAAGCGTTTTCCGACGCCAAAGTTAATTTGACAAATATAGAGAGCAAGGCGAACATCGACCTGAATAATCTTTATAATGATGTTGATGACATTTTAAACGATTCATACGCAAAAGCCGACGATGCGGTCAATAAGCAGATAAGCGATCTTTTTTCAGAGCTTGTTCCAAATGACCCTAAGCTGACATTCAGCGTTTTGGATTTCTCCTTAAAAAATAAAGTTGAACAGGAAAAATATTCTGCAAAAAACTATTTGAGCTCTCTGAAGTCTGAAATAAGCGGTTTGGGCGCTTCGTCCGATTTTGATGGCGCGCTTTCAAGATCAAGGAATCATCTTTCATCGATCAGAGATTTTTTATCCGATCTTAATTTGACAGTTGATAGCGCTATAGGACTTTCCTCCACAACAATTAATACCTACAGAGGCTATGTGAATACGGCAAAGACGAATGTGAATACTGCGATATCAAATATAAATAATCAAGTACAGCTTATCGCTGCGCAAAAAATCACAAATCAAAACAATATTTTTTCCGCAGAGTCCAAGGTAAGCGATGCAGAGAGCGCTTTAAAAAGCGCGAAAGATGAACTAGCTTTAAAAAAGGCCGGTTCAACGAAAGAACAGCTTGATGCGCAGGCAAATAAAGTGGCCCAAGCCGAGGCGAATGTAGAACAGCAAAAGTCGGCAATAAAACAAGCGGAGGCATCGGCGGAATCTTACAAAGCTAAACTTTCCAAGTCTGTTTTGCATTCTCCGATAAGCGGCACAATAACAAAACAAGATGCAAAGATCGGCGAAGTGGCGGTGACGAATCAGACAATAATATCAATAATAAATGAATCCGCTTTCAAGATAGAGGTTAATATTCCTGAAGCCGATATCGCAAAGATCCAAGTCGGCAATGAGGCGAAGGTGACGCTCGACGCTTACGGGGAGGATCTTATCTTTAAGGCGAAAGTCTCACAGATTGATCCGGCGGAGACGGTGATAGAAGGAGTTTCAACATACAAAACTACGCTTGTATTTGAAGATGGCAACGGCAAGATAAAATCCGGCATGACGGCAAATATAAACATACTGGCCGGAGAGAAGAAGGGTGTCATTGCCGTTCCGCAAAGATCACTGATTGCAAAAAATGGAGATAAATTTGTTCGTGTTATAAATAAAGACGGCTCGATCGAGGAAAGAAAGGTCAGCGTCGGACTCAGAGGGTCTGACGGTATGACGGAAATTTTGGATGGATTAGGCGAGAATGAAAGAATAGTCCTTCTCTTTAAATAGCTTCCTTTGAACCGCAAAACCCCATCTGCTTTGTTGCGCCTCCGCGCCTCAGGCTCTGCGTACCCATAAGTACAGCCTCGCCTTCGGTACTCGGCGCGCCTCGCATCTGTGAAAAATTTAAAAAAGATCTTTTTTAATGAAGATGTTGAGACTCGGGCGGTTGACGGAGTTTCTTTTGCCATTGCCAAAGGGGAGTTCGTTTCCATAATGGGACCTTCCGGTTCCGGCAAGTCAACTCTGCTTCAGGTGCTCGGCTTTTTGGACAGACAAAGCTCAGGAGAGTATCTTTTTGAAGATAAGCTGACGGATGAATATTCCGATGAAGAGATAGCGCGGATAAGAAATGAGAAAGTCGGTTTTGTTTTTCAGACCTTCAATCTTTTGCCGAGAATAAATGTTTTTGAAAATGTTAAACTGCCTTTGATGTATTCGCAAATCCCAGAACGCGATTGGGATAAGATCGCGCTTGATGCCATCAAGTCCGTCGGGCTTTCTCATAGGGCGGATCATATACCGGCAAAGCTTTCCGGCGGCGAGAGGCAAAGAGTGGCGATAGCAAGAGCGCTCGTCAATGAGCCGGATCTAATATTTGCCGATGAGCCGACAGGAAATTTAGATTCAAAATCCGGCGAGCAGGTGATGGAGCTGATAAGCAATCTTAACAAAGAAGGCCACACTATCATACTGATAACCCACGAAACATATACGGCAAATTACGCGCAGAGGATCATCAAAATTCAGGATGGAAAAATAGTCAGCGATGAAAGGGTTGAGAAAAGAAACGGCAACAGCTATTTTGTGAAATAATTATGAATACAAAACATAGTATTCAAACAGCTTACGGAGGAATAGCCTCTCACAAAGGGAGGTCTATTTTGACGCTTTTGGGAATAGTTATCGGCATCGCCTCCATTATGATGATAATCTCAATAGGCAAAGGAGCGGAGGGCTTGATACTAAATCAGATAAACAGCATGGGCGGGGATATTGTGGTCATTCGTCCCGGCAAAGAGCCGACAGGGCCCTCCGATGTAGCCGGCACTATATTTGCCGATTCTTTAAAAAAACGCGACATTGAGGCTTTAAAGAAAAGCCAGAATGTACCGCATATTACCGATATCGCTCCGGTAGTCATTGTCACCGGTAGCGTTGCATATGAGAGCGAAACATATCGTCCGCAGATATTCGGTTGGTCGGTTGAATTTATGGAAGAGATGTTCAAAGTCTATCCGCAGGAAGGATATTTTTTCAACGAAAACGACATCAAAGACATGAGCGAAGAGTTGAAGACCCGGCTGCGCGGATTGCGGAAGCTGATCAAGAACGAGTAAAGCGATTGAGTTGTCGTTGTGCCGTATTCCACCGCTCAAACATATCTTTTGGGAATAGATTATTACAATGAAGTGATGGCAAAAGTTGAGGGTCCGGAATTTGTAGCCGGCACAGTAGAGGATATAAAGTCTACCATTCGGGAAAATCATAATATCACCGATCCGAAAAAAGATGATTTTTTTGTCGTCACGCAGGAGGGCTTGGTCAGCCAGATATCGACGATCATCGGCGCTTTAACAGCCTTTCTTTCTTCGGTGGTTGCGATAGCCTTGGTCGTCGGAGGGATAGGGGTGATGAATATAATGCTTGTTTCCGTGACGGAAAGAACGAAAGAGATAGGTCTTCGCAAAGCTTTGGGAGCGACCGACAAAGACATCCTTTTGCAATTTTTAATAGAGGCTATAATGCTCACCGCCTTTGGCGGGATCATAGGAATAATAAGCGGAGCGGCTCTTTCTTTGATAGCTTCGTACATATTGAGAGAGTTCATGCAGTTGGACTGGGTCTTCTCTTTTCCGTTTTCCGCCGCTTTGCTAGGTTTTGGCGTTTCCGCCCTTGTCGGCTTGGTGTTTGGCATCTATCCTGCCAGAAAAGCCTCCCGGAAAAGCCCTATGGAAGCATTGAGGTATGAATAGATAAAATATGATATAATGCATATATGCTAAAAAAGCTTTCTTATGGAAAATGTTGATGATGAATTAAAAAATATATTAAGGGACACAAGTAAGCTTTCTTCCATAATAGAGAACAGTTTTGACGGTATAGTAATTACTGACAAGGAAGGAGTGATACGCTATGTCAATAAGGCGTGGGAAAAGATGACCGGCTGGACGAGAGAAGAGGTGATAGGAAAAGTGACACCAAGAATTCTAAAATCAGGAGAAAAAAGCCAGGAGTTTTACGAAAATCTTTGGAAAACTATCACTTCCGGAGGCGTGGCTCGGGCCGAGATACAAGATAAAAGAAAGGACGGCGCTTTGTACGACACGGATGAGATAATAATGCCGGTGAAAGGTGGCGCCGGAGAGATAGTCGGCTACGCCGGCTTTCAGCGCGACATCACAGATAGAAAAAAAATAGACAGAATGAAAACGGAGTTCATATCCGTCGCCTCGCATCAACTGAGAACTCCGATGACGACAATCAGGCTTTTTGTTGAGTTGCTTTCAAGCGAGGATTTCGGCGAACTCAACAAAGACCAAAAAGAGCATGTCGGCGAGATCTACAAAGCGACAAAAAGAATGATCGCTCTGCTCAATGACCTCCTTGATGTCTCAAGAGCGGACTCCGGCAAGCTGAAGATCAACAGAGAGAGTGTTGATGTGGAGGAACTGGTGCAGTCGATTTTGGAAGAGACAAAGCTTATCACAAAATCAAAACATTGCGGAATCCACTTTGATGTCCCGGGTCAAAAACTGCCGAACACCTACACCGATCCGCACCTTCTAAGGCAGATATTCAGAAATCTTCTGGATAATGCCGTAAACTATTCCAATGTTGACTTGTGCAGAATAAGTCTTAAATTAGGCACTGAAGACGGATTCATAAAAGTCGGCATCACTGATTCTGGAATAGGAATATCCGACAGCGATAAGGAAAGAATATTCACCAGGTTTTTCAGAGCGGAAAATGCCGTCAGGATATCGCCGGACGGCACAGGACTCGGGCTCCATGTCGTCAAAAACATAGCCGAGCTTCTCGGTGGCAGGGTTTGGTTTGAATCCGAACTCGGAAAGGGCTCAACATTTTATTTTACGATCCCTATAAGCGTGGAATAAGATTACAAGGCGGCTGAATTTCGAGCGCGCGCGTGTTATTTTAATACAAGGTGACTTCTATTCACATGCAAAAGAGTTGGCGGCAAGAGAACTGAGAGCGCACAGAAATCACAATTCAAATTAAAGGAGAATGACATGCAAGTAAGCGACAAAACACAAAAACTACTAGAAGAGATTGGACTCAAATATATTGAGACTATCGTTGAAAGACGAGGTACACTCGCTTTACGAGTCTCTTGTAATGGAAAGCGCGCAGTACTTAAATTGCAGAGCGAGGATGGAAGCAAGGAAGCGAGTTATAAGGCCAGGCTCCTTGTTGGTGAAGCGGAAATACTCTCAAAAATTCCACACCTCACTAACCAGCTCTACATGGATCACGGAAATAACAATGGAAGGCAGTGGCTACTAGTCCGAGAAATTAATGGTGAGGAAGTTAATCAGGCAGCAAAGCGAATACGCGAAAGCACTGCCAGTATTAAGGAGAGAACTCCGTACCTCTTGAAGCTTT
>JACQDS010000035.1 GCA_016200995.1 Candidatus Azambacteria bacterium
AAAAGCTTGTTAAGATATTTGCCGCGTCTAAAAATACCCCGGCGATAGGCAAGCTGAAGTTGATAAGCAAAGCGACGACAAGAAGCCTCGGCAGGGCGGATTTCAGCTGGTACTTTGGGAAGAGTATGAAGCTCAAAGCTACGCCAAGTAAAATGAGTATAAAAAACATATTGGCAAAGTCTCTTGTGATCGCCCATCCGGCCTTAATGAATTCCTGATTCAATAGGGATTGTGGCTGCATGACATTGTCCATCATTGTGGCAACCGCCGCAAGTAGATTATTTTCTACTGAGAGTATCCCTCCTAAGAGCCAGTTAACAAGATCATCTAGCAAAAAGACCGCCTGCGCCGGCGCTGTCGGAATACCGAAAAACACCACTGACACCAGAAGCAAAATAACCGTAAATTTTGGATTAAAAAACCTCATTTTTAATTTCCCTAAACGCTAAAATCTTCAATCATCAATCTAAAATCTTAAATCAACTTATTGTCCGCAAATAAATCTGCTTGAAAAATTCACCAGATCTTTATTGAATGCGCCGGCATTTGAAGCGCAGAGATCCAACCTGTCCTGATACGCCTTTCGCTTTGCAGACTTACCGCCAAACAATCCTCCGAAAAATGCCCCGATATTATCCCAAAGCGTTATGCCTGCCATGCCGAGTCCCACGCAGCCATTTGCCGCATTGTACTCACCTTGCATCTTTGTCAGTAAATCAACCAGGCTCTTTATATCCGATCTGTTTGAAATATTTGACGAAGATGTGTATTCCTCTTTTATTCTGTCAACCTCAGCTTTGATAAGATTGAAGTTGCCTTCCATATCTTTTACTTTCATTTGAATGTCGTAATATATAGTCTTTTGTACCCCTGTTTTTGGATCTTTGGAGTTTAAAACAGCAGATGTCGCTCCTTTCACAGAGGTTATGCCGTCAAAGTATGTTTTTATGTCACTCACCCCTTGTTTAATTTTCTCATCTAATCCGTTTATATTAACAGTAGATAAATCTTTCGGAATTCTTCCGAATGAGTAGTAGCCCACCTCATCATCAATGGCAAATGAGCTGACATTAACTCCAAGAAATTTATTTATATCTTTTATTTTTTTTCTTATCTCGGCAAGCAACGAATACCTTATTTGCACCCCTTCTTTGAACAGATCATTTGTAGGTTTGTCCGGATTTAAAGGGTCTGGCATTGTTGTTGGAAGCGTAGCCAAGAATGTATCAATATTAACAACCGGGAAATATTTGTCAGGGTTAGCATATTCTCCTGTTGTTGGCTTTGTATTTCCTAGCATCACCCCATCTATCCCCATATAATCCGTAGTAGATGTCGCTAATCTTACTATTTTGGATTCCGTCTCACCTATCTTCATTCTCATATAAGGGAGTTTTGTCGCTATCGTGCTTTTCGGATCAAATTTGGATTGAATTGTCGGATTAAGATCAAATGTATACTCAATGAAATAGAGCATTCTCTTTGACGCCTCCATCCTTGCCGTTTCAAGCTGAAGCTCCGTGCGTTTAAGGAAGACCTCCTTTAGCTGGTCTGATACCTGCGTTATTATATCCGGAAAGATCTCATCAAGGTTTTTGCTGATCAAAGGATACGCCTCTTTTGTGTTTGTTGAAGTAAAGCCGTAAGCCGTTATCAAGTCTGCTATAGTTTTATCCGGCATATTTATGAATGTTTCTATTTCAGGATAATTTCTTAAGCTGACCTCTATTGTGTCAATTCCGCTCAAAACGGCCTTTTTTGGATCTGCCGTTGTTATTATTATATCCTTAGCTTTAGTTTCCCCATAAAATATTATCGGTTTTGTAGGTATGCTCTGCAGGTCATTTAATATTTGTTTCAACCTTATGAGTTTGATTATGTTTTTATCCGGGTCAAGAGTTGCCAGCTGCTGGGTCATCTCATCCAAATTCAAGATGCCGGCCACGACATTGCTGGTTTTTCCGGTAAATGGATTTGTCGCAAAACCGCCGGCATTTTCTTCAAAGATGAACTTCTTTGCCATATTATATTCCCCGACCGTAGTCGTTCCAGTTGTTGCGCCGAATCTTCCACAGCCGTTTATCAGCGCAATGTTGGAATTTGCCGAAGGGGGCACCGAAGGGCATCTTTGGCCTATCAAGGCGCGTTTGATATTTATCTCTTCGGGAGACAGGATGTTAAATTTTGGGTCAAGCCCTTCAAGCGCCTCTTCGCTTGAGACGCCGGCAAAGAGTGTTTGGTAGACCTCCGAAAGATCATTATATCTTTTCAAAACATCGCTAACGGAAAGGTAGCTAGGGTCATCATCCGGCACGGAGCCGATCTGATCCGCAAGGCTGGCGAAATATGTTTTTTTGCCTGTTCCAAAATCATAGCCAAGCATTATTCTTATCTTCTCCACATACTCATTTATTAACTCGTTAAGCTCCGGATAGAAATCAACGAATTTAACAGAGTAAGGATTGACATTGATCTGTTCTGTTTCTCCATTATTTTGAATTGTTTGTCTTGGATACGGAGTGTATAGTGGTGTTACGCTATCAGGTTTTGGCTTTGATGCGTCTGCCGGATTAGCAGGAAAATCATCATAAACAATATTTAATTTCTTATTTTCTACAACAGCGGTGGCGCCGGAAAATGAAGGACTGTAATACTTAAGGTTGTAGTCAGATACTTTTGTGTAGGCCGGGATGCCAAGCGGGTCAACGCTATAAATTCCACTGGTTAGCAATGTTGCGTTTGCATCTGAATACTGGGCGTCAGGGCCCGTTCCTGGACAATCGTCTGCTCCCGTCGTGATTACCGTTCCGGATGGTGTAGTAGTATCTAAGATTATAGTAAGAGAGCCGGGTCTTTGACATCTTCTTGGATCAAATATTGACGTTATTGTTGGCGGTATTGTAAAATCAATTTTGAATGAAATCGGTGATGATATTTTATTCCAATCAATTATTGCTACTGTTGGGTCGGCTGGCGTTAAAGCGCATGATCCATCAGGAGATGTGTTGCCGCCGGCTTTTATATACCCGGTATTTCCAACTTTGCTATATGTTATAAAATATGAATGATCTATACATGCAAGGCCAGATAACGTTTGGATGGGGCTAGAATTTCGGTTCCCAACTATATAATAAACGCTTCCAATAGGAGAAAATCTGGTATCTGTGCTTATTGCAGAAGAAAGTTCCGATGTATATATTGCGCCGGTAATTGGGCTTGCTGTCGGGGTTCCAACTATTATTGAATTAGCTCCGCTTCCAGTGTCTATAAATGTGACAATTTCGCCCGTTGTTTGGTTTTCCCTCACGAATCTATCCGGTGTGCCAGCATCACTAAATACAATGATCCTTATTTTATTCGCGCCTACAGTAAACCAGCCGTTTTGGCCCGATGTGTATGGATATGGACTCGTATCCCCATTGTAAATATTACCCGCGCTTACATCCAGTATCGGCGCTCCACCAGCAGTGGGGTCAGGATGGGTAATGTCTGTTAATGCAACATACCCCACATGCGTTGAAAGCGCATATCCGCTAGGCGTTGCGTCGGCAGGCACTGATTGCGCAAAGGCCCCGCATTGATTTGCCGTGGTATACATAGTTCCGCCGGCTGGCAGAGTTGGAAATCCGTTTGCCGGTTGAGACGTGACGCCATTTTGAATTCCCTTTACTGCGTCGTTAACTTTATCTATCGCGTTTTTTACTCCGATTGCAGTCGTGTCTTTGAAATACATTGATTCCCAAACGTTTCTACCCGGGTATGGCTGTCCTTTTGATGTGTCTATTACTACGCTACTAACCCAATTACCAGCCACGCCTGTATCAGGTGACCAAAGAGTGTCGGCAAAAAGTATCGCTGTATTTTCCAGAAGGTTTTTTATTGATCCTGCAAATAGAGAAAAATCAAGGACTTTTTGCATAAGCATGCTTCTTAAGTCGTTTGCCGAACCCAAAAGCCCTTTGCTTGCAAAGAGGTTGTTGGACGCGCTTTTGAATATCTCGGTGTTTTGCCTTGCGTAGTTTCTCGGCTTGTTTGGCGCAAACGCCGCCGTTATGAGACCCTTTTCCTTTTTAACCAAAAGGTTGAGCGCTGGAGGCCCTTGGATTGTTCGGGACGCTATGTCCGATATTATGCTTGATGGCGTTTCAATTTTGCAGACAAATTCTCCGCCGGTTCCATTCCAGAAGGATTTAAAAGATGTCTCATCAGAGTAGCCGTATGTACTCATTATATCTTTTAATTCTCTGCCGACGGTATTGCCGAATGTTTTAACTCCGCCAACAACAGTTGTATCGGATGCCTGAAACCTCAGCTCCATAGCCTGGTCTATAGGTCTTGTGACAACACATTTCTCCTGTGGCTGAAATCCGTTTCCGACGGTTATCCCGGCGTCAACCGCTTGTTGGGCCAGCTCCTTTCTTCTTTGCGCCTCTTCATTTGCTATCACCAT
>JACQDS010000037.1 GCA_016200995.1 Candidatus Azambacteria bacterium
ACTCTTTCATCAGCATCTCCGGAAAGCGCGCCGTAAACATCCGGGATATTCGCATTGTAATCCATCTCATCGGAGTAAGCGATAACGCTTCCGGAAGGCCTGTTTGTGTTCCAGGAGATCTTAACAAAGCTTGATCCAACCTCAACTTTCGGAGTGTCGCCGATTATCAGCGGCGGCTGAACTTTATTGCCGACAGTATCAAGCAAGTCCTCTATCTCTTTTGTAATAGCCTCTATCTCGGCAAGATTATTCACCTTCTGAAGCTGGGCGATCTTCTCTTCAATGGTCAATGTCGCAGGATTTGTTGAAAAGACCTTGTTTGCCGACTCATTAAAATTGCCGGCCGCATCAATGGATCTTATCTGATAGTTAAATTCTCTGCCTGCCCTTAAGTCTTTCAAAGTCACCGAGTGATCTTTTGCGTATGTAAAGCTTCCCGTCGCGAAGCCGTATTTATTAGTCTCTCCGTATTCAACAAGCGAGGTTGCCGGCTCGTCGGTCGTCCACTGAATAGTGGCTTGGGAATCTGAGATATCAACGACTTTCAAGTTCGTCACTCGCGGAGGCGTTTCGTCCACCACAAGCTGAACGGTCGCCTGCTGAGTCACTCCGGTGTCAAGCGGAACAACAGTCTTTGAGGTATCAATCCTGACGACGATCTTGTCCTGCGCCGGCGTAGTAAATGTGTAAGACGCGGAGGTCGCGGAATTATGCGCCGTCGCGCCGTCCCTTGATGTCACATTGTAAGTATATATCGTCTCGGCTGTTAATCCGGTCAAAACCACAGAGTGCTTTGTGGTTAAAACGGTATCCAACGCCGGAACTGTCGCCGTTCCGCCAGTGATGCTTGAAACAAATGAATCTGCAAGTTCGTCGGTAGACCAAGTGATCACCGCTGAATCATATCTTGTCAAAGCGGCTTGAACGCTTGAGATTATAGGGGGGGTAGTATCAATTGTTGTCGTAAATGTATAGAAGTTACCTCCATTATTGTCGGTTGCAAGGCCGTTTACATCAGTTGATTTAACTCTATAATAATATTTTGTATTTACAGACAAGCTTGTTAAGTTCACATAATGGTCGGTCACTGAATTTGCGAGAGGGGCTGTGCCGTATGTTGCAAACAGCGCATCTGTGCTGTATTCAACAACCGAATCAGAAAGGGTATCCGTTGTCCAATGAATGGTCGCTGTAGTCTCTCCGACAGAGCTTGCCTGAACGGTTGATATCTTAGGTCCGCCGAGAGTTGAGCAGGAAGGCAAAAGCGTTGAATTCGTGGCAGTATTTCCGTAAGGGTCAACGGATTTCAAGAGCAGGTTGTATGTTCTTGATGGGTTTAGGCCTGTCAAAGTGACTGAGTGTCCACCGATGGTACTTGCGCTGTTTTTAACCATTGAAGGAACTGTAGAGCTTGCGCTTGCCGTCGTTGCCGCTCCTAAAGAAGAGTAGTAAACCGATGAATCTGATATTTTATCGGTATCCCAAGTGACTGTGAGTTGCGATGTGGAAATTCCAGAGCATGCCGCATTAGACATAACCGGCGCCACAAGATCAGTAGTGCCTCTTGCTAGATTCGGCTGATCATAAGCCGCGGTGGAATAAGGCGATATATTGCCGGATGTATCTTTAGCCAATGCCTTGTAATAATAAGTTTGGGTGCCGGACAATCCGGAATCTACAACATAATTCAAAAGCCTGTCAGTTATGGTCTGGAATAAAGAGTAAGTCGTTCCGCCATCCGTTGATTTGTAAACCTGATAATTTAAGAAATCTCCGGGAGTTGAAGACGCAACCTGCCAAGAAACGAACTCTCTAAAATCCGACGCAGTTGTGATGTCGCTGATAAAGAAATCGGTAGGCGTGTCCGGAGCGCTCATCGTGACTGTAGAAGAAACATTTTGATAGGCGTCTTTGGCTTTTAAGTAAACCGTCACCGGAGTTGCTCCAAAATTCCAAGTCAAAGAGCTTGCCGGCGTAATCCAAGCTCCGGAAGAAGCATTTATTCCGTCAGAAGAAAAGTCCGCGTTATTTGAAAGCATTATTTGGTATGTATTGTCATCCGATGAAGTGATATTCAAGTTGCTTGCTGTTGAAGTACCGACCAAATAAGTGGTGTATGGAGCTGCCGTTGCGACGGTTATCACAGGAGCTTTGCTGTCCATGCTGAAAGCATTTGAAGTTGCCGTGGCTGTCGCATGCGAAGCCTCGCCGTCATTGACAGTAACCCTGATCTGCTCGGTTGTCGTTGCGGTGCTAAAGCTTAATGCAGGACTCCAAGTCGCCGTGTATTGAGTGAGGGTTGATGAATTAACGGCTTTTTGCGTTAGATCTCCGGTTGCAAGCGCGGACGAGGAAATGACAGACCAAGAGGATCCATTCCAATACTCAAAAGAAGGAGTGACAAAATTCGGAGTATTTGTTCCTAATGCCGTGTCAATATCTTTTGTTGAATATGTTATGGTGACTTTTCCATCCGTCGTGCTCTGTGAAGGAGTACCGACCATCTGAACTTCCGGCGGAGCGTTGACGACATAATACATACTGATACTTGAAACCACAGGCGTGCCGGTTCCGCTGCCGGACCTTAAAAACATTTTATATTGCATCCACTGGTGACTTCCGCTTGAAAGCAGAGGGTTCCCGCTTGGCGTGCTGACATTGTTGTACAGATATGAAAATTCATTCGTTCCGGCGCAGTCCGTCGGCAATGTTCCGACGTCCGCATAACCGCACCAACTGCTCCATGTGCCGGGAGCGCCGGCATTGTCAGGAGCATAACGAACTTGAAATGAAACCGTTTCAAGAGTGGTGGTTCCGGTCGCCGTCCAGGCCATCTTTCCAAAAATAGCGGAAGAGTCTGTTGTATTAAATGGCGAAGATGTGAAAGTTCCTTCTGCCGGATATCCTCCATAAGGAAGAGTGACATCAGAAACAGTCGGCGAATATGTCGTCGGATTGATCGATCTTAAATAAACTCTGTAGCGGATATACCTATGCGAACCAAAAACAGCATTTGATATGAGTGTGCCGGATGAAACAAAATATGTGCTGTTCTGCCCGTCCGGCCCCTTAAAGTCGGCGTCCGTCCAAGCAGAGTCAACGTCCTTAAGCGCTATCTGAAACCTGACTGCGCAGCCGGAGCCGGTGGTAAGACTCGTATTGCAGGCTCCCGGAGTTTCGGTGTTTGAATCGATTCCGGTCGCCGTCCAGGAGATGCTTGTGAAATTCGCCGCATTGCCGACATCAATAGTAGCCGACTCAAAAGAAGGGGTTCTGTTGTCAAGATATGTGACGGCAACACTTGAAACGCTGGGAGGGGTGATGGAAATTCCTCCGCCGGTCAGAAGATAAACCTGATACTCAACATATCTGTCGTCATAGCCGGAAGTAAAAACCGTCGGGATGGTTGAACAAGTGACGACAGAGCCGGCCTTTGTACAGCCGTTTGATCCGTTGGTGTAGTCAAAATAATCCGCCGTTGAGGTCGGTCCATACCAGCTTGTCCAAGTCACATTATCATTTGAAGTTCTTATCTGCAATTTGACATCCTGCGCTCCGGAAACATTAGATTCGGTCCAAGATACGCCGGATAAAGTATTATAAGGATCCGTGGTGTCATAAGCCGAAGAGATCAAAGAGTTTGATGTTGAATATCCTGAAGACACGATAGTCACATCAGAAACTGAAGCGGTGTAAAGCGCGCCGTCAACGGAGTAAAGATAGGCTTTGAATTTCACATATTGCCAATTGCCAAAAAAAGAGATATCTCCGCCTGAGGTTATAAAATACTCGCTTGTGCTGTTTGCCGGTCCGACATAGCTGTTCCAAGTTGAGCCGTCACTGCTAACAGCCACCTGAAACCTAACTGCACAGCCGGCGCTCGCCGCCGCAGATGTGCCGGTACAGGTCGCCGGATCCTCCGCGGTTGAGGTTCCGGTCGCCGTCCATGAAATGGTGGACATAGAAACCGGACTTCCGAAGTTTATCGGATTAGATTCAAATGTTCCGGAGCTTGTCGCTGCGTTCGCTCCGCCGGCAAGAGAGAAAAAAAACAAAAAACCAAACAAAAGAAATACTGGCGAAAAAAATCTCTGAGTTTTGGTTTTCATAGAAATATTTTTTAAAATATGAAAATTGTATTGTATCTAGTATACCACAGATCTTTAAAAAATATCATATCAAATCTTATCCACAGCTCCACAGCTTTAAAAACTAAATCTTCTGAAGGTTTAACCTTCGGAAGATTTTCCTGCGGAGGTCTTCCTGCGGAGGTCGGGGCTCGGCGGATTCGGCGGATCCCAAAGGACGGTTCTTTGGAGAATCCGGAAGATCGCTTCGGAAGATCGTTAAATTTTAATGCCGTACTTTTTTACTTCATACACTAGAGGATCCGGCTCTTTGAAACTAGTCGGATAATACCCCACAGGCTCAATTCTTGGATCAATTTCCAATGCCTTTTGCCATAAAAGCGTTTCCTGTTTATCTTTGTAATTATAAAATTTATCCGAAACAACACAAACATCTATATCGCTATAAGTCTTTTGTGTTCCTTTAGCATAAGAACCGTATAGAAATATTTCTTCTATAGAAAAACCGTCTTTCTCTAAAGATTTTTTATAATTTTTAACTATACTTTTTATTTCATTTAATCTTTTAGAATTTTGCATAGCATTTTATAAATAAGATTGATTCTATCTAATTTTGGCTTGGTATATTTCAAATTGCATATTTTATAAAAATTTCTGCCAAAAATTTTAAATCATCCTTATTAAAATCAACTTTTGAATCTTGAGTTAAAACCAATAAATTATGAGTAGGCTTTGAATATTCTTTTGTATTTTTTATTATTAATGCTTTAAGAATTTTTTCTAAAACTATATGCCCATAAAATAAAGCATCTGAAAATCTTTTAGATTCAAATAAACTTATCATCGTATCATAATCATGCTTGGAGGATTCCAGCCAATATTTCGTTAATTTTCTAACCTCTTTTTCATTCATAACAAAAGTATAACAGAATAATTTAAAAAATCAAAATAGCAAAAAGCCAGAGGTGCGTCCTCTGGCTTTTTGAGACTTCTGCGGAAAACGGGGCTGGGCGGATTCGGCGGATCCCAAAGGACGGTTCTTTGGGGAATCGAATAGCAAGCTTTA
>JACQDS010000038.1 GCA_016200995.1 Candidatus Azambacteria bacterium
CATGCATGGTCATCAGATTGACCGCCGGCTTTTGAACATCTAGCTCGTCAACATCCGATACCAAAGAAACATTTTCCAAAAACTCTGGAATGGCATCCGGTCGGCTGTCGTAAATGGAAGCGACGGAAACAAGCTCAAGAACATTTTCCCATTTTGTCTTCCCTTCTTCTGTGCCGTCGTTTAGGTCTTTCTCTATTCCGCTTTTTCTGCCGATCTCTTTTATCAGCTTTGAAAGAGGCAGGCTGTCCGCAAGCTCTTTTAAATTTTTCATTATTTCAAAAAATCCAGTTAAGTTTTTTGAGATCTCGCCTTTTTGAAAATAATTTTCAAGCGCTTTTTTGCCTATCCCTCTTGCCGGAGTGTTGACTATCCTTTTAAAGCTCGCGATGTCGCTTTCATTGTAGATATATCTTAAATATCCGATGATATCTTTCACTTCTTTTCTTTGATAAAATTTGAAACCGCCGATGATCTTGTAAGGCAGATTGGCTTTCATAAATTCTTCTTCCACCGCTCTGGATTG
Organism: Candidatus Azambacteria bacterium; assembly: GCA_016200995.1. Lineage (GTDB taxonomy): Bacteria > Patescibacteriota > Minisyncoccia > GWC2-36-17 > M10-OD1-4 > M10-OD1-4. Next base: position 524 of record JACQDS010000038.1, read on the forward strand.
GGCGTTTGTCCTGTAAAGAACGACGAAATCGGATAATTTTCTGTTTTCTTTTTTCGCTGTTTCTTTTACGGTTTTTGCTATAAATTCCGCTTCCTTCTTTTCGGAGGATGCCAAAATAACGTTTATTTTTGCGCCTTTTTCGTTTTTTGTGAAGAGGCTTTTCTCCTTTCTGGTCTTGTTTTTTTTGATGATGTCGTTGGCGGCGTTTAAGATATTTTGAGTTGATCGGTAATTTTCTTCAAGCACGACGACTTGCGCGTTGGGATAATCTTTTTCAAAATTCAAGATGTTCGTGTAGTCGGCATCGCGCCAGCTGTAAATAGACTGGTCGCTGTCTCCGACGACGCAGATGTTTTTGTGTTTTGCCGCCAGCATTTTTATGAGGTTGTATTGCGCGGAGTTTGTGTCTTGATATTCGTCAACGAGGATGTATTTGTATTTTTCCTGATATTTTTCCAAGATCTCTTTGTGGTTTTTTAAAAGCCTGACCACGAGCATTATTATGTCGTCAAAGTCAACGGCATTTTGCTCTCTTAAGCCTTTTTGGTATTTTTCATAGACGGAGAGCAGGGTTTTTTGAAAATAATCCGACGCCTCTTTTTCAAATTCTTCCGATGTTTTAAGGCTGTTTTTTAGCGTTGAGATCCTGCCCTGCAAAACGGACGGCTTGAATTTTTCCGCGTCGATGTTGAGCTCTTTCAATATCGTTTTTATCAGTGATTTTTGGTCGTCATCGTCAAAAATTATGAAATTTTTCTTGTAGCCGGCGAGCTCCGCGTGCTCTCGGAGCATCCTGACGCATATTGAATGGAATGTTCCTATGTTAAATCCGTTAAGTCCGGATCCGACAAGCTTAAAAACCCGCTCTTTCATCTCGTTGGCGGCTTTATTTGTGAAGGTGACGGCCAGGATATTCTCCGGCTTAACGCCTTTTTCGGATATCAGATAGGCGATCCTGCTTGTTAGGACCTTTGTTTTCCCCGATCCGGCTCCGGCGACAACCAAAAGCGGGCCTTCTGTGCTGAGGACCGCCTCTTTTTGCGGTTGATTTAAGCTGTTGAGCAATGTTGACAATGTTGATAACTTAATTGACTTTTGACCCTGTTTTTGATAGTTTTATATATAAGGTATCAAAAAAAGGCCGCAATGTCTAATTATGGTTGAAATGACTGATTAATCCTTAATTTTCGCAATATTAGTACTCAAAAGGACAATTTTTTCTTTTCTCTGAAAAGGAAAATACATAGGTTTAAAGCGGAAAATCTCGTCACATGGGGAAGGGGGCTTTTTTCTATTTTATCAAAAAACACCCTAAAATACGCTAAAAAGGCCTACGAATCCGCAAAGATCAATTTCACTTATTCATTTGTTTTTTTTCTTTTTGCTTTGGTATTGGCTTTTAATTTCGCTGAAAGTTCCGGCGCTTACGGTTCATCAGGCTTTGTATTTTTTGGCGACAAAACTGACAATCAAAACCCAAGCATTAAGGCTAGTCAGATCAGTATTAAAAATTTAAGCAATAAAGACTCTTTGAGCTATAATGAGGCGGAGGCTTCAGCAAAAGGAGGTCCGGATGAAGGGGACAGCGCTGATTATGAGGATATAAGCACAATCGGAGATGATTCACTAGCTCCTGATATGGCTGTTATCACCACCATCACGCCTGAAAGCGGAAGAGATTCGGTTATCACCTACAAAGTTGAGTCCGGAGATACTATTTCAAAGATCGCCACGGAGTTTGGCATTACGGTCAATACCGTTTTATGGGCAAATGGCTTGAGTTCATCAAGCTACATCAAAGAAGGCCAGGAGTTAAAGATATTGCCTGTCAATGGGGTTCAGCATGATGTTAAATCCGGTGATACCATTCTTTCAATATCAAAAAAATACGATACCAAGGCGGAAGATATCATAGCTTTTAATGGCTTGCCGGCAGATGGGGTTCTTGAAGTCGGTGAAACTCTGATAATCCCTGGTGGTGAGATGCCGGCCGTCTCAGTTCCAAAGCCAAAAACGATCGTCACATATCCAAAATCAAATATTGACTCATCATCTTACTTTTCATTCCCGACATCCGGAAGGAAGTCGCAAGGTCTTCACGGTAAAAACGGCATTGATGTCGCCAATAAATGCGGAACGCCGGTTTACGCTGCGTCTGAAGGTGTGGTGACAGCCAGAACGACCAAGTCAAGATCAAGGCTTGGCGCGGCGGTTTTTGGCGGATACGGCAATCATATAATAATCAAACATCCAAATGGCACCTCAACGCTTTACGCTCATTTAAAAGAGATTTTGGTTGAGTCTGGCTCGACTGTAAGCAAGGGGCAACAGATAGCCGCGATGGGCGGAGGCTTTGAATATGTGGACGGCAAACTTTTCAGAATGCAAGGCGCTGGCAAATCAACAGGCTGCCATCTTCATTTTGAGGTCAGGGGCGCTTCCAATTTCCTTGCGAAGTTCAGTAGCTACTAATCAGCTTTTAGTTTATAGGTTTTAGCTTTTAGAAAATAAAAAAATCAACAATACTTATAATTTAAATTAGTCTGTTTATTTCTTAAGTGTGTAAAAGCTAAAAGCTAACACCTAAAAGCTACTTAATTCTATATTGCACCGCTTCAGCCAAGTGGCGCATTTTTATTTTCTTTTCTTCTTCCAGATCCGCTATTGTTCTTGCGAGTTTGATTATTTTGTAATACGATCTTGCGGATATGCTGTTATTTTCCGCGATCTGTTTTAAAAACATTTCTGAATCTTTTTCCAATTCGCAATATTTTTTAATCTGCGGATGGTTCATCTCGGAATTCTTTGAGATATTTTCAGCTCTTAACCTTTCATTTTGAATTTTCCGAGCCATTTCAATTCTTGATTTTATATCAGCGCTTTTTTCGGAAAGTTTTTTCTCTGTGAGCTTTTCATGTTCCACCATCGGCACCTCAACTTGAATGTCTATCCTGTCTAAAATCGGTCCGGAGATCTTTTTTTGGTATCTTAAGATGTTTTGCATGCTGCAGATGCATTCTTTTTGGCCGGTATTAAAGTATCCGCAAGGGCATGGGTTTTGAGTGGCGATTAAAATTATATTTGCAGGATACGAAAACGATCCGTAGGCTCTTGAAACAGTTATCTCTTTGTCTTCAAGCGGCTGCCTTAAAGCCTCAATTGCGTTTTTTTGAAATTCCGGAAATTCATCAAGAAATAAAACCCCGTTGTGCGCCAAGCTGACTTCTCCGGGCTTTGCATGCTGGCCGCCACCGGTCAAAGCGATTAAAGATGATGAATGATGCGGAGATCTGAAAGGCCTTTTTGTCACCAAATATTCCCTGTCTTTCAGTTTTCCGGCTATGCTGTAAATTTTAGTTGTCTCTATTCGTTCTTTCTCCGTCAACTCAGGGAGAATCGTCAAAAAAGCTTTTGCAAGCATGGTTTTTCCGGATCCGGGCGGTCCCGACATTAAAATATTATGTCCGCCGGAAGCTGCCACTTCAAGCGCTCTTTTTGCCTGCTCTTGGCCTTTGACATAACAAAAGTCAAAGTCATCAGCGACACTTTCTTCTGCCGGCGCCTCTTTTATCTCTTCCATTTTTGGGAAAAATGTTCCTTTAAGATAGTCTATGCATTCATAAAGCGTGCCTATCGGGATGATATCAATGTTTTTTATCAGATTCGCCTCTTTGAAATTTTCTTTCGGCACGATCATTTTTTTAAATCCATTTTCTTTCGCCGCGCTGACGATGGACAAAACGCCATTGACAGGTCTCACCTTGCCGTCAAGCGCGAGCTCTCCGACGAAAACTTTTTCTTTCGCATCAAAAAATATCTGCTTTGAAGCCAAAAGATAAGAGAGCGCGATCGGCAGGTCGTAAGAGGAGCCCTCTTTTTTAATATTTGCCGGCGCAAGGTTTATCGTTATTTTTTGATTGGTCTTTTTCGGGGGCGTGAAGCCTGAGTTTTTTATTGCGGAGTTCACCCTGTCTTTTGATTCATCAACGGATTTATCCGGAAGCCCGACAATAGAAAAAGAGTGGAGGCCATGCGAAATGTCGGCCTCCACCTCTATTATCTTGGCGTCTATTCCGTGCAAAGCGGCGGAAAATGTTTTTGCTGGCATAACAGAATTTAAGAATTACGAATTAAGAATGAAGAAAAAATATAATTCATCAATAAAAAATCTAAAATCATAAATCACTCCGCGTGTTCAATGCAAGTTTTAGCCTCCGGGTTGACCTTCAGTCTTTCAACGGCTATCTCTTCTCCGCACTCCCCGCATCTGCCGTAAGCCCCTTTTTCAATCTTTTTCAAAGCCTCATTGATGTCATTAAGTCTTGTCTCCAAATTTTTCTCCAGTGGCAGTTCGGTGAGATATTCCTCAACCTCATCCTCGTTTTCATCTTGTTCGGATGTAGTGTCTCCAAATTGCGGGAACTTCGCCGCCCACCTCTCTTTGGTGTTTGGATCCTCCGAAGAAAAAGCGGAAAGCTCATCTTCGAGCCTCTCTTTTTCTTCCAGAAGTTTTTCTTTTAATTCGTTCAATAACTCTTTTTCCATATTTAGAAAATATTAATTATTGTTATCATTATAATACAATAACAAAATTATTGCCAACTCTCTACTTGGAGACTCAATCTCCAAGTAAGTCATCATCATCGTCATATTCATCTTTTTGTTTTTTCTCGCTTTTCTCCCCCGTCGCTATCAACTGCCTCAATCTCGCGTTTACATCAAATTTCTTTGAATGATCCTGAATGAACCTAAACATTGATAAGATGAGCTTCTGTATCTCTGAATTTCTCACCTCAATGATGATCTCTTCGTTCATCGCTATAAGATAAAGCGAGTTTTTAAATATAAATATCTGTCCGCCGTGTTTAAAGTAGCCTTCGCTTATCTCATGCGTTGCCGCCGCTCTACCCTCAAAATCCTCCGCCCATTTTTTTCCAAGAAGCTTTGTCTGTCTTTCAAACCAGCCGTAAGGCAAAATTCCCTCTAAAATAAGCCCGTTTTTCTTGATCCAACGATTCATCTCATTAATGCTTTCAACGCCAAAAACCTTATTCCAGCCAATAGCGGCAACATCTCCTTGAATACCGTAAAATCTCTGATCTTTATTATCCCTAAACATAGACTGAATAAGCGCGCGAATAGCGACAGCCCCGCGATGCACTATCACCGAGGAATCGCTCACTCCATACACCTCCTCAACGCCTTCCGGTATGCTTAAAAGTTGGCGCTTAATGCCGTAAAGCGCCTCCTCAATATTTTTGTCATCTGTCTGTCTCCAGTGTTTCTTGCCGTCTTTAATATATCTATCTGCAAGTCCTCTCGCCTCCAAACGCTCCAAAATCTCATATATTGCCTGTCTGGAAACCTTCACCACCCTTGAAATATCAAGAGGAGTAGAGTGTTTCGCCCGCAAAGCATCTAAAACACCTATCTCTTTTTTAGACAAGCCTAACAGTTTTATGTTTTCCGGTGATAATTTCAATTCGTCAGAGTTTTTGTTCATTATAAAATAAAATCAAAATAATTCTCAAGCGTTATCACTTCATATGAAGAATTACTGTAAGCTTCCAGCCAATCTTTTGGCGCTTTGGGCGATCTCTTTTTCGCATTCCATTTAAATTCATAGCCGTAAAGTTTGCCATCACGCTCCTCAATAAGATCTATTTCTTTTTGGTCGTATGTTCTCCAAAAATATTGGTTGGAATGAATTTTTTCGTATGCTCTTTTTTTCATTCTTTCCGCAATTAAGAAATTTTCCCACAGTGCTCCCGCATCACTTCTTGTGTCCAGTAGGTTCAGATTGTTTATTAAAATATTTCTTATGCCGACATCAAAGAAATATATTTTCTTAAGTTTTGTTATCTCCTTTCTTTTATTGCTGAAATATGGAGGCAATCTGAAGACGATAAATTCCAGAATATCCCTATAAAGCTGACTCGACGCGAGCTCTTCCAACGCTTCTCTTTTTTCCGAAAAACCCTTTTGATTTATAACATCAGGGTAGCTCCCGTATATTAAATGCGTTTCCAGCTCTTTGGCGATCTGAAGGCGATCTTTTTTCGGATAAAGCTCTGGAAAGCTCAATGGGTATAGATTATAAACACGTTTTCTGCCAGTGAGAGCTTCTTGTGTTTTGTCCAGGAGATTAAAACTGGAAGAGCCGGTGACCAACACCTGTTTTTTTTCTTTGTAATGATCAACTAAAAGTTTTATCGTTTGCCCTATGGTTTTCACTTTTTGACCTTCGTCTATAAAAATAATATCGGCATCGTCCATAAGTTTTTCCAAAAATTCAATATCACGATCTGACAAGGCATCTCTGTCTGTTGGATTGTCGCAATTTATTTTTTTTATTCTGTACCCCTCTTTTTCAAATTCACCAATTATTTCCTCGGATAAGGTGGTCTTTCCAACCTGCCTCGGACCAACTAAAATAATGGCTTTCCCTTTAAAGGAATACTTTCTTAAAGTTTAGCAAAAATAAGCACTTTGTCAAGTTTTTCCGACATATAATATGTCAAAAATACCGCTTAAAATAAGAGCTTTTTTGAATATAAAAATCAAACAATGAATTAATTTTACTGTCAATGATTTTTAATGTACACTCTAGGCACTCAGTAAAGATTGCACATTTAAACATCGCCGTTTCGGCACCCGCGCCCCCGGTATGTGGGTAAGGAGATTGACATGAAAAATTTTCAGTTCGTTGCGGTAATGGCAATAATAGGGCACATGCTGTTCGGGTTTTTCTCCGCTGTATCTCTTCCGGGCATGATCAACGACCCCGATATTTATTTGGTGCAGATGCCC
>JACQDS010000013.1 GCA_016200995.1 Candidatus Azambacteria bacterium
CTGAACGATATGTCGGAAAAAGAGATAGCCAAGGGCGTCACGCTCGGCGGCTCTTTAAGGCATAGGCCGGAGCTTTTTCCGAGAATGTTCGTCAGCTTGGTTTCCGTCGGAGAAAAAACCGGAACGGTGGAAAATGTTTTTGATTCCATAGCGGATTTTTATGAAGAGGAGGTTGATGAGTCGCTCAAAGCTTTGGTTTCCGTACTTGAGCCGCTACTTTTGATAATTATGGGTTTTGTCGTCGGCTCGATCGCTATATCCATTATTTTGCCAATTTACGGTCTTGTAAGCAATATATAAAAATGATTTTTTTATAAAAAGTAGGTTTTACATTAATAGAGGTTTTGATCGTCGCCGCTATTCTTGTGATACTGACCTCTATGGTCGGAGTGGAGCTTTTTAATTACCAAAAAGACACAAATCTTAAAGCGACGCAAAAGGATATGGTGAATTATCTTCGCATCGCCAGCCAAAAAGCTGTTTCAGGCGAAGATGGAAACTTGGACGGCGCAAGCGATAAATGGGGAATAAGGTTCGCAAATGGCGCGGACGATTATTATCAGCTTTTTTACGGCAATTCATTTTTGGATGCCAACGCGACGGAGAAGATCTATCTCTCCGGTTCGGTAAAATTCTCCGATCCTGCAGAAGGCCAAAACAAAGACATAATATTTGACAGAGTGACGGGAGCGGCGACGGCAAGCTATGTTGTCGTTTCTCTTCCAAGCGACGCGACCCAGACAAAAACCATAACTATAAATTCAAATGGCAGCATATCAAGCAACTAAAATTTTAAATAAGTTCAGAGAGTCGGAAAGTGGCCAGCTTCTGCTTGAGATCTTGATAGCGGTTTCAATTTTGGCTTTCATAGCCATCGCTATTTCTCAGGTGCTTGGCGTATCTTTTCAGTCAAGCAAGGTCGGCGGCCAAAGAACGGTCGCTTTGGGCGTTGCGCAAGAGGAGATGGAGGCTGTCAGAGCGATAGCAAAAGAGTCCTGGAATAATATTTATGGAGTCGGCAAAGGTGTTGCCAATAAATATCACATTTCAAATTCAGCGGCCGACTGCGGAACGCAAAGATGGTGTTTGGTCGCCGGACAATCTTCAGAAACATTCAATGGCCTTTTATATACAAAATATATTTACATAGACAATGTTTCAAGAACCGGCGGAGATATAGACTCAACATATTCCGCTCCAAACGATGATCCGCTGACTCAAAAGGTTTCGGTCGCCGTTTCATGGCAGGGCGGAAGCATTGATATTTACGAATATTTCACAAGAGCGAGAAATTCGTCGGCCGGACAGACAAATTGGACAACATCCGGTCAGGCGACAAATCCGACATCCGGCGAAACCGCAAGTTTTAATTCCGCATATTCTTCTGATGATGGCAATATTGATACAGCCACAGCCGGTTCCATTAAACTTAAATAACTTAATTATCGACGTCGGACGTCCAGAATAATAGAAAAATAAAAAAATGAGGCAAAATGGCGTAAAAAATTCAAATAAAAGAAATTTTTATGCGATGGCAATATCCGCTGCCGTTGTTTTAGCGTCTTTGGCGCTTAGCATTTTTTCATTTTTCTTTTATATTCCTTCAAAAGAGGCGAGGCTTTACGAAGATATCATAAAAAAATATCCATTAATAGACCCTGCGCAAGGACTTTATAAAAAGGAAGATCTGATAGTTGATTTCCAGCCGCTAAGAAATGATCTTGAAAAGATAGGAGCAAGGAGGTCATTGTCAATTTATTTTGAATACTTGCCGACCGGCGCGAATATAAATGTAAATAAGGATCTTGCCATTTGGCCGGCAAGTCTTATTAAGGTGCCGATTGCGATGGCCGCGATGAAAAAAGTGGAAAATGGAACATGGAAATTAAGCAATGAGCTTGTGATCCTTGATGTTGATAAGGATAAGGATTACGGCACGCTTTTTAAAAAGCCTTCTGGAACAACGATAACGATTGAGGATCTTTTAAAAGAGTCTTTGATAAACTCGGATAACACGGCGCATTTCGTGCTTTTAAGAAATCTTGAAAATTCGGAAATTGAGGATCTTTATGATCATCTTGGGCTTGAAGATGTTCTTGAAGCGCTAAAGAAATCTCCTAGTGCCAATTCATCGGATAATAGAATAACAGCAAAACGCTACTCAATATTTTTCAGATCGCTTTACAAGTCAACATATCTTTCTCCGGAATATTCAGAAAAGTTTTTGGATCTCTTATCTCAAAACACCGACAACAGGTATCTTGCCGGCGTGATGCCAATGAAAGATATTTCAATGAAGGTTTACAAATATGTATCGGAGTATAAATAAAAAATTAAAAATATTTTTTACAGGCATAATGCTTTGTCTTGTATTTTTTTCAGGAATTTCCATAGAGGATGTTCTGAGATTTAATATTTCTTTGCTTAATGAAAAGAATGTGGTTGATAAAGTTTACCTTGCCAAGCAAAACAAAAATGTCGTTGATAATTTTCGTTTTGGAGTTAAGGAGGCAATCGCTTCTATTGACCCGACAAGCTTGGAGTATTCAATTTCACTTGGCCCGATAGTGGGAACGGCGACGGCAAACTATGTTTACGCTTCTATTTTTAATCCGGCGGCAAGCGGAAAGACAGCTGTTGTAAAAAGGCTTTTTATTCAAGCAAATGCCGCCTCTACTTCAACAGTTTATCAAGATCTGAATATTCGCCGAATTACGGCGGCATCAGCCGGAACGCAAATTCTTGCGGCGGATGTTCCCAAGAAAAATACCGCCTCTGTAAACACCATAATGGATGTAAGAACCACCGGCCCGACGGTGACTTTTGCCGGAACGGCAGATTCGAGAATTCTTGCGGTTGTCGCTCCTGCGGCAGTAGGCACTATTACCGGCGCAAAGGAGATAGTCTTTGGCAATAATGAACAGCTCATTCTCCAGCCTGGCGAGGGTATCGCGCTCTATCAGCCGGCGGCGGGCGGAACTAATCAAAGAATTCGTCTTACCGCCGAGTGGATCGAGCAGGTTTCCGCTCCGGCCTCCCAAGGGGAATATATACTTGCATATCCTCGCGTTGAGGTTGCCGCCACGGCAAACTATGTTTACAATTCATTTTTTAACCCCGCCGCTTCCGGGAAAACAGCGGTGGTTAAGCGTATATCTCTTGACGTTGACGCAGATACGACAGCTGTCTATACAAATAATATAACAATTCGTCGTATTACCGCCGCCTCCGCCGGCACAGCGATAGCGGTTGCCGATGTTCCAAAAAAACATTCAGGCACGGCAAATACAGTGATGGATCTGCGAACCACCGGTCCGACGGTGACGCTTGCTGGAACGGCAAATTCAAGGATAGTAGGAGTGATGCCACCGGCTGTCGCTGGCGAGCCCCACGCGCATATTGAATATCTTTTTGCGAGTGGCGATGAAAAGTTGATCATGCAACCAGGTGAGGGTTTTGCGCTTTATTCGGAAGCGGCCGGCGACATTGACCAACTTGTGAGAATGACGGTTGAGTGGGGGGAGCAGGTCTCTGCCCCGGCTTCACAAGGGGAGTATTTTTTGGATGTAGGGCCGATATCCGGAAGCACGACGGCAAGTTACAAATACGCTTCATTTTTTAATCCCGCCGCTTCTGGGAAAACGGCTGTCATTAAGCGTATTGCGGTGCGAGTGGATGCCGCCGCCGCCGCGCTTTATATCCCGATGAGTGTTGTCAGAACAACCGCCGCCTCCGGCGGCACAGCGATAGCGGTTGCCGATGTGCCAAAAAAACATTCGACGGTGACACTTGCTGGAACGGTAAATTCAAGGATAACATCGGTAATAAGCCCAGGAAACGTCGGGCAGATAATCGGCCAACAGCAGATAGTTTTTGATACAAATGAAAAACTGGTTCTTCAGCCAGGCCAAGGAATAGCGCTATATCAAGAAGCGGCCGGCGATATTGACTTTCGCGTGCGCATAGGAATTGAATGGGCCGAACAAGCCTCAGCTCCCGTTTCCCAAGGGGAGTATCTTATGAATATTGGCCCCATAACCGGTACTGCTACCGCAAACTATAACTATATATCTTTCTTCAATCCGGCTGCCTCAGGAAAAACGACCGTCATTAAAAAAGCGATGATCAGAATAGATGCCGCCACAACAGCGGTCTATATACCGGCAACGCTTCGTCGAACGACAGCCGCCTCCGCCGGTACGACGATCGTGGCGACGGATATTCCGAAAAAAAATACCGGCACAGCAAATTCAATTATGGATATTCGAACCGCCGGCCCGACCGTTACGCTTGCCGGAACGACAAATTCAAAGCTTGCCAGCGTTGTAACCCCCGGTACCGTTGGCGCGGCGACTGCTCCCCAGACAAATGGCTATAAGGATCTGATTTTTAAAAATGACGAACAGGTTGTTTTGCAGCCAGGCGAGGGTATTGCTATGTACCAGGAAGCGGCCGGCAGTACGAACTTGAGGTTCAGCTTGATCTTTGAATGGGTCGAACAAGCCTCCACTCCCGCTTCACAAGGAGAGTATCTTTTTTCAACTCCGGTATCTGCCGGCGCGTCAGCGGCAAATTATGTATACGGAAGCATTTTTAATCCGGCCGCTTCAGGCAAGGATTATGTTATTAAGCGAATAGGCGTTCGTTCTGATCGTACAGGTGCTTTGACAAACCCCGGTTATCTTAATATGACAATTCGTCGCACCACCGCCGCATCCCTGGGAACAGCCATCCCTGTCGCCGATGTTCCAAAAAAACATTCAGGCACGGCTAATGCCACAGCAGATATTAGGTATGCCGGACCGACCGTCACATTTGGCGGAGCAACGACATCCAGAATTCTTGGAGCCACAACACCGGGAGCGGTTGGGCAAGTAATCGGAATCAATGAATATGAAATAATATTTGACAATCAGATTGTTGTTAAATCAGGAGAGGGAATAGCGCTTTTCAGAGAAGAGGCTGCCGGCGATGTGAATATGTTTTACAGCATGACCATTGAGTGGTCCGAGGTTGCATCAGCAACGCCTACAATTACAAGCTATGCAAATAATACAGAAACAGGTTTAAATTACGCAGCGGCCTGCACGGGCTGCGGAGCACGCATCGGAGGCGGCATTGGATTTTACCAGAGTATAACAATTACGGGAACGAATCTCGGCACGGTCTCTGCTGGAAGCCGATCAAGCGCGACAAATAATGTAAAAGTTGGAACGCATCAGGTCGTGGACTCCAATGTGACAATATGGACGCCAACATTAATTACATTCTTAACAGATTCCTCAGTAGTAGGTGATACAGACGCAGATTGGGGAGCAAATTTTGGCGGCGCTTCGGCCCTGACCGTTACATCTGGCAGTCAAGCA
>JACQDS010000039.1 GCA_016200995.1 Candidatus Azambacteria bacterium
AAGCTTCTATGGTTGATCTTCCCCTGGGAGCAGCATTGATGAAGGCACTCCCGTCGAATGCGGCCTTGGTTATTTTGGGGGATGTAGATCAGCTACCGTCTGTGGGGCCGGGCAAGTTTCTCTCTGATCTGATTCAGGCAAATTCCATTCCTGTCGTTCGCCTGACCGAAGTCTTTAGGCAGGCGGCCCAATCTCATATTATCCAAGTGGCCCATCAGATCAATTGCGGGCAAATCCCTTTGCTTAAGTTTGAGGGAGACTCTGATTTTTATTTTATTGAAATAGATATTATTTTGATAAAAAGTTGGGCGCCTATTGGCGCCCAACCAAAACTAAATTAATAAGCACGATTACTTGACGGCCAATAACGTATATACCCGTCAGGCTTTCCACTCACCGAATCTATATGGCACTCGGTTTGGTAGCTTTTTAGAAACTCGCCTTCCATTAATATATAAGAAAGCTCTTGAAACAAAGTCATCCAAAAAACACAAAAGATTAAAATGCAGCCAAACACAAAAAAGATCTCAACATCAGATAAAGGGTATGCTTTCATGGAAACCTCCTATTTATAGATGCTTTAACAAGCTTAACAAATTGAATCTAGTACTTCAATGTCTTTTGAACAATTTCCCAAGTCTCATCAAGTGAGGCGTCTGTGCTCAATTTTATGTATGTAATCCTTAGTGGAGACTTTCAAATTTAAAATTTTCCCAGATTTTTTCATGATCAATGTAACTAGTGTATAGTTTAAACAAATAGTCATCTTTTACAAAAACAGCTGATTTTTCTTCAGGAAACTCCTCTACACCGCCAGAATCATTATTATGAGTCACTACAGCTTCGTATCCGCCAATTTTTATAATTTTCTCCAGTCTTAAATGACTTTTATTTTTTAAATACCATTCATAAGCCGTTTTAAAATCGGTGTTTTCCACCCTTATTATCACCGGCGACATCTGCTCTCCAAAATAAACATCACTAGGGTCAGAATCGGTCAATGCCCAATTCTTAGGATAGCTGAAATAGTATCCATATTTTTTATTTTGATAAATTTTGACATCCTTAAAAAGTGAACCCTTCAATTCTCTAATAGAAAAAAGGCTCCAGAATTTTTCATGATCAATATTTCTTGTATAAACTTCTATTAAATTGCCATCGGCAATCAAAGCCAACTTTTTTATAGAATCACTCTCATTTATTTTCTTTTCATACCTTAAATCATTCAGGATCAAAGCGTCATATTTATCCATAATTTTTATCTTTTTTTCAAATTTACCCTCATCTTCATTTTTCTTAAGCCACCCATCTACATTATTAAAAACAGTGTCTTTATAAACAAAAATTTTTATATTCCAAAAGCCATCAGGTCCATCAAAATAAACAGAATCATCAGATGGTATTTTGATACTATTTATAGATTGTGGGTACAAAAAATAATACCCTAAATTTCCATTTTGATACTCTATCCATTTTTCAGATTTTGGCAACGCCACTCCGTAATCTTTTCTAAAAAAATCTTTTTTAAAATCGGAATTATACAAAAAGGCAGCCGATATTAAGATCCCGGCAATAATAATTGCTATTATATTTTTATTTTTTTGAAGCATGGAAATACATTTTAAATAAGCGTTGTTCCTTTGCTGTTGGGCCATGCTATGCCATGAAATTATTCCATCAGCATAGCTTTTCTGCACAACAAACAAAGTAGACAAAAAGCAGACAATGCCAATAAAAGATAATAGCCTTTTCATTTTCTGGTCACTCTTTACATGGGTTAATCTTTACATGGGTTAAAAAGAACAAGCGTCGCTAAGCCAATCTTAGCGACGAAGCCAGTATATCATTTTTTTTACGGGAATGCAGTAGCTACGTTGTGAATAAAAAATTTTAGAGATATTTTCTCAAAAATTGACCGGTGTAGCTTTTTTTGTTTTTAGATACTTCTTCAGGAGTTCCAGTGGCGACCACCTCGCCGCCGGCGTTTCCACCTTCCGGACCTAAGTCAACTATCCAGTCTGAGGCCGCTATCACATCCATATTGTGTTCTATCACCAAAACGGTGTTTCCTTTATTTACAAGCTTCCTTAAGACGACAAGAAGCTTTGAAACATCGTCAAAATGGAGCCCCGTTGTCGGCTCATCTAAAATATAAAGCGTTTTTCCGGTATCTCTCCTTGAAAGCTCGTCGGCAAGCTTTATCCTTTGCGCCTCGCCGCCGGAAAGGGTCGTCGCGCTTTGGCCGAGCTTTATATAGCCGATGCCAACCTCTTTTAAAGTGGCAAGTATTATTTTTATCTTTGGAATGTTCTCAAAAAATTTATAAGCCTCATCCACGCTCATCTCCAAAACATCGGCGATATTTTTTCCTTTGTATTCTATCTCAAGCGCCTCTTTGTTGTATCTTGTTCCGTGGCACTCTTCGCATTCAACATAAACATCCGGCAGAAAATGCATCTCTATCTTTTTGATCCCCTGCCCTTCGCAAGCTTCGCAACGCCCGCCTTTGACATTAAAGCTGAATCTTCCGGATTGATAGCCTCTTATTTTGGCTTCCTGCATTGAAGCAAAAAGATCTCTTATGTGCGTGAAGAGTCCGGTATATGTCGCCGAATTTGACCTTGGCGTTCTGCCGATCGGCGATTGGTCTATGTGAATCACTTTGTTTAAATTTTCCACACCCAAGATCTCTTTGTGTTTTCCCGGCCTCTCTTTTGAATTGTAAAGTTTTTGCGCCAAAGCCTTTGCCAAAATATCATCCATAAATGTGCTTTTTCCAGATCCTGAAACTCCGGTGATGCAGACAAATTTTGAAAGCGGAATTTTCACATTAATATTTTTAAGATTATTTTCCTCCGCGCCTTTTATCTCAAGATATTCTTCCGCCGGCTTTTTATTCCGTCAAGAATATACAAAACGCCGACCAATCTTGAGCCGATCTGCGTCGCAAGACGGATCCTTTGCGCCTCTCCGCCGGAGAGCGTTTCCGACTCCCTGTCCAAAGAAAGATAAGAAAGTCCGACATCAGTCAAAAATTTCAGCCTTTCGGAGATCTCTTTTATTATCAAGTTCGCGATCTTTGCCTGCATTTGCGTCAGTTTCACTTTCAAGAAAAAATCTTTGGCGTCCGATATTGAAAGAGCCGTCACCTCAGCGATGTTTTTTCCGTTGAACAAAACCGAGAGCATCTCTTTTCTCAGCCTCTTCCCTCCGCAAGCGGGACACTTTTTTATCACCATATACTTTTCTATCTCCGCGCGGATCCAATCGGAGTCAGTCTCTTTCCATTTTCTTTCCAAGTTTGGGATCACTCCCTCAAATTGAGAAGATGGGTCGCCGTATAAAACCGCTTGATAGATCTCCTTTGGCAATTTCTCAATAGAGGTATTCAAAGAAAAATTCAGATGTCTTGCGAGATCCTCCAAAGCCAGCCAGTTCCAATTGGATCTTGAGGCTTGCGACCAAGGCTTTATGCCGCCCTCCGCCAGCGTGAGTTTTTTGTTAGGAACGACAAGATTCGGGTCAACTTCAAGCTTCTTGCCTATACCGGTGCAGGCGTAGCAGGCGCCGTGCGGACTGTTGAAAGAAAAACTTCTCGGCTCTATCTCAGTGATGGATATTCCGCAATCAACGCAAGCAAAATTCTCGGAAAATATCTGGTCAGGCTTTCCTGCTTGCGAGACCAAAGCTCGGCCTTCGCCTATCTTCAAAGCCGACTCAACAGAATCCGCAAGACGAGCTCTATCCATATCTTTCTCTATGACAAGCCTGTCTATTACAATTTCAATATTATGTTTTTTGTATCTGTCAAGTTTAAGCGCCAAAGCATCCTCAAGTGGCAAGATGTCTCCGTTCACCCGGACTCTTTGATATCCCGCTCTTTGCGCCATTTCAAAAATATTCAGATGCTCGCCTTTTTTCCCGCTGACAACCGGCGCCAATATTTCTATTTTGGAGTCTTTTTGCAGCTTTAAAATCCTATCCACTATCTGACTGGCATTCTGGCTAGATATTAATTTTCCGCATTCCGGACAATGCGGCGAACCGACCCTGGCGAAAAGAAGCCTTAAGTAGTCGTATATTTCAGTGATAGTTCCGACGGTAGAACGCGGATTTGCCGAGACGCTTTTTTGATCTATTGAGATCGCCGGCGAGAGACC
>JACQDS010000040.1 GCA_016200995.1 Candidatus Azambacteria bacterium
GAAAAACAGAGAGATAATGTTTAAAGTCTTAAGGGGCGCCGGCTTGTCAAATTATCCAAAAGAATTTTGGCATTGGTCGTACGGAGATGTCTGGTGGGCTAAAAGGAATAAAAAGAAGATTGCTATATATGGACTGGCTAAAAATAAAAGCGGCTGATATACAGCCGCTGATTTTTCAAAGTTTTGACTTTTGGTCTTCGCATCCCGGAAGATCCGCTAGTTCGCGAGCGAGCGTGTAATGATAATTCGCCTCGCCTGTTCTATCGGTTTTGTTTTCATATTCCGCCAGCTTTTTGAAAACTCGGATAAGCTGGTTTGCGTCAGAAAAATACTCATTGCTTAGACGCAGAGCCTCATTGTAAAACTTTTCCGCTCTCTCAGGCTCCCCCAGCTTAAAGCATGCCTCCATTATTCCCAGGACTATCAGAGCCTTTGTGTGGACCTGCGTTAGCGTGGAGTATGCCTTGTGATCTCCCGCAACGAAATATTTAAGCGCGATCTTGGCTTTGTCCGTCTTTAGAAAGACAGTCCCGACGACATCGCACTGTTCGGCGCTTAATTTTTCTATCGGAATGAAAAGATAGATCACCTGAGCCAAAAAAGCGGTGATGGCGCCGCAGATTATATATCTGTTTTGCCAGAGATCCTTCTCTTTTTTCAGGGTTGCTCTTTCAAGCTCCTTTTTTGCTCTTCCTGATGCAGAATAGTAGGCGCTTAAAAGCGCGACGAAAGCGCTTATTCGCTTGCCTTTCTTCATCAAACTTCTCCAGAATAATTTTCTAGATTCCTTTAAGGCGCCGTTCCAGTATTCACCGGCCCAGATTTTCTTGCCAAGCTCACTCATCTGATCCTCCTTTATATGCAAAATTTTGAATGTTCAATATTCTAATTATATCATACTTTTCTGATTTTGTAAATAGCATAGCAGGCGCTGTGCATGAGTTCAGAAACATGCAAGACTTCTCCCCAGAGAAAAAGAAGGGATATTCCTAAAAAAGAATATCTCGGAGGCAAAAAGCTTGGTCTTCCAACTTGGAGATTGAGTCTCCAAGTTGGAAGTTTTTTGCCGAGGGTAAAGAAATTTTTTCCGCCGGAGAAAAAATATTCTGGTTCTTTTTTAGAAATATTCCTTCTTTTACAAAGAAGACGAGTTTACATTTTTAAATAATAGTATATAATAGATAGGATTTGCTATTTTACAACATAAACAGTGAGGAGAGTATATGACAGTCATTCAAGCGGTAGTATTTGATTTTGGGAATGTTCTGGCCAGTTTTGATCACATGAAAATTTGCAGAAGACTCTCTCTTAGTTGCAATTACAGCGCTGATCATGTTCATAAGGCTATATTTCAGTCCGGGCTTGAAAGGGAGTTTGATCTTGGCAATATAACCCAAGAGTATTTTTATGATCAGGTTATCACCGCTCTTGGGATAGATCCGAAAAACATAACTCTTTTCAAATTTTCAGGCATCTGGAACAGCATGTTTTCCGAGAATAAGGCAATCGTAAGGGTCATTGAAAGAATAAATCCCGGGATCAAAAAGATCATTCTTTCAAATACCAACAATATGCATTGGGAGATGAGAATAAAAAATATGCCTGTTATGAAAGATTTTTTTCCCGATCCGAACCAATGGGTTCTTTCTTTTCAGGTTAGAGCGAGAAAGCCTGAAGAAAACATCTACAGAGAGGCGATAAAACGCCTTGATGTTGAGCCGCTATCAATAGTTTACATCGATGACATTCCGGTCAATGTTGCGGCTTTTGAAAGGTTTGGCGCCAGAGGAGTGGTTTACAACTGCCAGAAAGATCCGATCGAAAAACTTAAGGAAAAACTGGCAGAGTTGGATCTGTTAATATAAAAAATTAAGCGCCGCTATTGCGGCGCTTTTTTCTAAATATAAAATGTTGCTATCTCTTTCCAATCTTTAACTTCCCCTTCTGTTTTAAAAAGGTGGATCTTATCGATCGGGAAAGAGACATATTCAAAATCAAAAAGACGTATATATATTTCAATGGACCGCGCGAGTTCATCGCTTATTTGACAATAAGCAAGGCTCAAATGCGGCGTAAAATTGTACTTTAGATGAAAAGCTTCCTTCGCTTTTTTATTCGCCTCCATGATCTCCGGAGATTCAAAGATGTTTACGTGAACGGCTTTGTAAGATCTGTCCGACATGGCAGAGTCTTTCATTGTGATGTTAAAAGGCTTTAAGCCTTTTGCGAGCTCTTGGGTTGTCGTCATGATGTAATCTTCATCTCCGATAAGTTCGCCGATCAACGTCACATGAGGCTTAAAGCAAGGCGACTCGTTCATCAAGCTTAATTCTCTGATTATTTCCTGCAGTTTGTGGCAGACAGGGCCTTCAGGCATAAGCCAAATTGAATATCCCGTGGTTTTCAGCATTGTCTCGCTCCTTTTGTTAAAGAACAAAAGTACTATATTATAAAAAAATAAATCAGTCAATATTGACAAATATCAGCTAAAGTAGTAAATTTTTTTTGTTGATCATTTACAATCAAATACACATAAATAATCAGGAGGAAGTATGCAAACTCAGCTTAAGGCCATTGTTTTTGATATAGGAAATGTTCTGGCTTGTCGCTTGGATGTCTGCGAAAGGCTTGTCGAGTACAGCGATCTTTCGGTGGAGAATATTCGCCAGAGAGTGTTTGGCGGCAATCTTTATTCTATGCACAATATTGGTCATATTGCTTCTGAAGATTTTTTTGTCAAGATTGCTTACGCGATGCGCGCCAAAAAATCTCTTTCTTATGAAAAGTTCAAGAAAATATGGGGCAGCGTACTCGTGCAGAATGAGGATATGGATTTTCTTCTTTTGCCGAGGATCAAGAAGAATGTAAAGCTTTTTGTCATTTCAAATGCCGACAAAATACGCTGGGAAAAGGCAAAGTCATTGTCGGTAATGCAGAGATATTTTCCGGATCCGGATCAAGCGGCGCTTTCTTTTCATCATAACATAGCAAAACCGGACGAAAGGCTTTACCAGGTGATCCTTCAAAGAGCTGGCATAGGTCCTAGTGAGATTCTTTATGTAGATGATAATAAAAAACACATCGAGGCTTTTGAGTCTCTTGGCGGTCTTTGCGCCGAGTATAATTGCCAAAAAGATGAGATAGACTCTCTTGCTGATATAATGGATGGTTTTAATATATTGAGTTAAAAAAATGCCGCGTTGGAAAATTCCAACGCGGCGTTCGCTTTATTTGTAGAAGATATAGAACAATCCTCCTCCGACCATAAGCGCCACCATAAAGATAAAGGTGGCGGCAAAAGATGCTATTGAGCTGTCAATTATAAGCATCTTCTTTTCTCCGCGGCAAGCAAAGAACGTCATTGTTGCCACAAGGCAGGAAAATACCATGGACAGAACCCAAAATGCATTTTCGGGTAAAGCCGACGATGTTGCCATACCGACTATAGCTCCAAATGCGGCATAGCCGGCCGCATAGCTTAAAAGATCCGATGTGGATACTTTCTTTGATGATTTTTCCATACTAACCTCCTTCTGTCAGTTTGAGTTTTTTTGCCAATAGTGGCGTAAGAACAGGCTGAACTATCAATGTGATCAAAATGACCCACATCCCGATCTCGTAAAGTCCTTTGATGTCGGGTATGCTTTTGCTTATTACGGCTATAAGTAAAACAGCCGGAATAACCCCGGTCTCTCTCACCCAAGAGATAAATACCATCTCTTGGAAGGAGAGTTTTTCCTTTCCAAAAAACATAAAAGGCGAGAGCATAGCAAAGACCATAGCAGGACGAATGATGAACATAAAAGCAAGAGCTATAGGTATGCCTATGTAGGCATAAGACCAAAGGCTTTGAATGTTTACCATCGCGCCGAGAAGAAAAAATATTCCCGGCTTGAAAAGTCCGTCAACAACATCGTTGAAAAACTTCTCAACTTCATGCATATGATCCACGACATGAAAAAGCAGTCCGGCGATAAATGCGGCAAGAAATCCGCTTCCTTGAAATTGCATCGCCCCCATGTAGGCGACTATCGGAATGATGACAAAAAAGAGCTTGTCCGCTCCGCTGTCTTTTTTGAACGCCTTCTTCTGTTTCATGCCGCTCAAAAGATGCAATATGAAATATCCGACTGCGCCAAATGCCACTCCCTTTGCCATCTGCCAAAAAATTGACTTGGCGGATTCAACGGTAAAAAGTGAGGCATAGCCTTCGGAGACAGACTCAAATGTCAGGCCTGTAGCCAGCCAGCCGACAAAAAACAGCGTCAAGATGGCTCCGACCACATCATTTACGGCGCTTTCCGAAACTACAATATCTTTTGCGTCCCGTTTTTTGAACTTCATATTTTGAAGTAAAGGAATGATCGCCGCCGGATCCGTGGAAGCCAAAATTGCTCCAAGAAGGATTGCGGTAGCGATAGAAAGATCGGCTCCAAATATCCGTCCAAAAAAGATGACCGCCAAAGAAAGCAGGAAAGCGGTGATCAGCACACCCGGCACGGCAAGCGCCATAATCTTTCCAAAAAGCCTCATAAAATTTTTCAGCGGAGTTTCAAGCCCGCCTCCAAAAAGTATGAGCGCCGCTCCGCCGGTCACCAAGGCGGAAAGCATTCCGCCATTTGAGACTATCGGTTCAAAAAACGGCTTGGCCGCCATTCCGAAAAATATCGCCACCACAAAAGCGGGGAAGCCTATTTTTTCGGCAAGGTTGGCACTTAAAAAGCTTAAAAAACCGGCAATGGCGATAAGAAGAAATATCTCCGCCGTTTCCGGTTCGCCGCTTGACTTGATGATCTCGTGGACATTTATATTCCATGAGATCACCGCCACGACGGCTATCGCAATGGCCGTCCAAAGGTATGCCATAATACCTGATGGCGCGTATTCAAAAGGTTTTTTCATTTACATCTCCTTTTTCAGCAGTTGATCTTGATGTCAAAGTTCTAAACGAATATATACACTAAATTTTTATTCTAGTCAAGATTTTGCAGATAAAAGATGTCAACTCATTTGAGTCACCCCACTTGGAGACTGAGTCTCCAAGTGGGGTGGGGATTGTGCTGTTTACGCTATTTTATTATTTTTGCGAAAACTTTTTCCCTCATATCTTTTGCGATAATATCCCAATCATATTTTGCAAATGCGAGCTTTTTGGCATTGGCCACTATTTTTTGAGTTAGCTCTTTATGCTCTAAAATATTTTTTACTTGATCTGCTATCTGTTTCGGGCTTTTTGGGTCAACGGCAAAGCCGGTCGACTCTTTGTCAGGGTTTCTTTCCGGATCAAAAAGAAAGTCGGCTATTCCGCCTTCTTGAGTGGCGATCACCGGCAGTTCGGCCGCCATCGCCTCAACAAATGAATTGCCCATACCTTCCGAAAGGGAAGGCCTCGTGAAGATATCCGATATCTTCAGATATTTTGGCATCTCTTTGTGGTTTATCTGCCCAATGAACATAACCCTAGCTTCTAGGTTATAGCTTTTAGCTTTTAGCTTCAGCTCCTCCTCAAGCGGTCCGATGCCAAGTATCAAAAATTTAATATTTTCCGGCAAGTATTGCATAGCATCAATGACATCGCCAATGCCGTTTTTTATAACAAGTCTAGAAGTCGTGATAATAAAAACATCACCCTCTTTTTTATTTAGCTTTTGTTTAAGTTCATTTAATTCAGCTTCTGGATATTCTTGGGAAAAATGTTTTGTATTTACGGCGTTTGGTATCACCGCTAGATCTCCGCGAAAGCCCATATCACTCGCCCATTTTGCAAGAAATGTTGAGATAGCTTGTACAAAGTTTGCCTGTGTGAAGCCTCTGACAAAAAGCGGATATATCGGCCTCATCTTTTTCTTAATGTAATCCAGCGGGTCGCCTTCTTGCAAGGTTAAAAGATATGGCACTTTTGGGTTTAGCGTTTTAAATATTCCGGCCGGTGTGCCTGTTGAGTGCGCCATCATCGCCCAGATAGCGTCGTATCTGTTTTTTTTGTGCAGACTATGCGCCTTAAAAGCCGCCGAAAATTGACATAGAAATTTATTCAAATGCAGGGGAAGCTTTCTCAAATCCGCCATAGTGGGGGATTTTTTGGTGAGGCCTATTCTATGCACCGTTACATTTCCGATCTTTTCAACCTTCGGCAGGTTTGAATCAAATCTCAAAGCCACCATGTCAAAATCTATCTCTGGTATTCTGTCTGTTATCTCTTTGATAGCAACCTCCGCTCCGCCAACATGATCGGGGTAGTAGGCAAGCGAAAATATTAAAATTTTTTTCTTCATATCATTATAATTTTATTTAGCTCTTGCGAGTTTTTTTTCTTGTT
The DNA here is from genome assembly GCA_016200995.1 of Candidatus Azambacteria bacterium. Lineage (GTDB taxonomy): Bacteria > Patescibacteriota > Minisyncoccia > GWC2-36-17 > M10-OD1-4 > M10-OD1-4. The sequence continues at coordinate 6,320 of JACQDS010000040.1, forward strand.
GGTTGAGAAGCTCTTTGTAGGTGTTTTGCACTTTGCTTGCGAACTCTTTTGAGCCGGGGTCTCTTAGAGATGTCTTAGCATTTGTTTTTATTGTATTATCTGAACCGCGCCTACCGGCAGGCAGGTTTGGCAAATATACAGAGTCTGCATACCCGAGCGCGAGTTTATGAATAAGAGCTATGAATTTTGATTTAATTGAGTGTTTTTGTTTGAGCTCATTTTCATCAAGCGTTAAAAGAAAGTTGATATTTTTATTTCCCATTTTTAAAAGCACAGCAGGTATTGCGCCGTAGCTTGCCATCACCGACCAGGCAAATCTGAATCTATTTTCTTTGTTCAATTTTTTTGCTTTAAAAAATCCGAGAATAGGAAGAAGGTATTTGTCCAGCCTTGAGCCTATTCCGAGCCTATATATATGGCTATTATTAAGCTGCTCATGACTTGGTAAGTCTTTTTTGAATCTTGTAGTGATAATATGAAATTCGGTTTCCGGCATCTCTTTTGAGAGCTCAAAAAGCGCATTCTCTGCCGGTCCGATATGCGGGTAGTAGGTTGTTGCAAAAACAAGCATCTTTTTTGATGGATGTTCAGCGTGTTTAAAATATTCTATTGTTTTTTCAAGGCCTTTTTCAAGGCTTATCTTTGGTTCCCAATTGAGCTCTTTTTTTGCTAGAGAAATATCAGGGCATCTTCTCTTTGGGTCGTCGGTTGCATGCTTATCAAATATTATCTTTGAGTGCGAGCCAAGTTTTTTAATTACCATATTTGCAAGATCAAACATAGTGATCTCTCCCGGATTTCCGAGATTTACAGGCCCTGTGAATCCTTCTTTTTTTATCATCTTGTCTAAGCCATCTACTAAATCATCTATATATTGAAAGCTTCTTGTGTGTGAGCCGTCGCCATATATTACTATATTCTTATCAGATAGAGCGTTTACAATAAAGTTGGTAATAGCTCTGCCGTCATTTATGTCCATGTTTGGTCCGTATGTGTTGAATATCCTGACTATTTTAATATCAACTCCATACTCTCTGTGATAATCCATAAATAAAGTCTCTGCGCATCTTTTTCCTTCATCATAGCAGGCTCTTGGCCCGAGGCTGTTTACATTGCCTCTGTATGTTTCTTTTTGCGGGGTTTCAAGCGGGTCGCCGTATACTTCTGATGTTGATGTTTGCAATATTCTTGCTTTATTCTTTTTTGCGATCTCAAGAATATTTATCACGCCGATCGTGTTTGTTTTTGTTGTGTGTACAGGGTCATATTGGTAGCTTGTATACGAGCCGGAGCAGGCGAGGTTAAATATCCAGTCTATTTTTTCGCTTATATTTAAAGGTTCTATTATATCCTGTTTTATGAATCTGAAATTTTTATCAGCCAAAAAACGCTCTATGTATGTGAGCCGATAAAACCGGCTCCGCCTGTTATTAAGATCGTTTTTTTATTTTCTTTCATATTGATTTTTCCAATGCTTTCAAACCAACTTAAGATTAGCATCCGCGTCTATATTTTTCCAGTCTGTCGCGTTTTTTTGGTTGAAAAAGGCGGAAGTCGCTATCATCGCCGCGTTGTCCGTTGAAAATATTTTTTCCGGAACAAAAAATTTTATTTTCTCTTTTTTCGCCGACTCAGAAACACGGTTTCTCAGTTCATTGTTTGCCGAAACCCCGCCGGCAAGAAGAATGCTTTTTATATTATGCTTTTTTGCCGCTTTTATTGTTTTTTGGACCAAAACATCAACGACCGCCTCTTGAAATGATGCGCAAAGATCATTTTGCGCTTTGCCTTTTTTAAGCATCTCCGGATGCTTTTTTAAAAAATAAAACACGGCGGTTTTAAGTCCGGAAAAGGAGAAGTCAAAATCTCCGGAATGAAGCATCGGGCGGGGAAGTTCGTATTTTAGAGGATCGCCTTTTTCCGCAAGCTTTGAGATGATGGGCCCCCCGGGGTATCCAAGTCCGAGCATTTTTGAAACTTTGTCAAAGGCTTCGCCGGCGGCGTCATCTCGCGTTGAGCCGATCTTTTCAAATTTATTTATGCTTTTCATGAGTATAAGGCGTTTTTAAAAACCAAAGGTAGATTTTTCAGGTGTTCGCGCGAAGCCAAAGTCGGCACCACCCCTCCAAAAGGGGAGTGGATTTTTATTTGCGAGGATATTTCATTGGCTAATATCTGAAACTTCGGGTTTTTCTTTCCGGTTATTTTTACGACAGACACAGCGGTGTCGTCGCAAGATGTTTCAATGGCTAAAATAATCATAAATTCAGCTTACCAGCCCGCTTGAATAAGTTCAAGCATTCTGGCGGGCAGCTTTTCGGTCTCAGCTCCAGCTGTAAATTAAAAACACAAACATCTCCCAGCTCTAATCCGCATTTATAGGCCATAGCTTATCCTCTTACATTATTGGTATGTATTTATTGTTAATTCATCTCGCGCATCCTTAATTTTATTAAAAAGTGACAAAAGTGACACCGGATTAGGGTGTAAAGTTACATTTACATGTAACCATTTTAATATTGTAAATATAAAGTAAAAATGATAGATTAACATAGATTTAGCAATAATTATATTAACAATATGAGTCTTGCCATACTTGGCGGTAGTCCAAAATTTAAAAAAACTATTACAAAAAAATCTCCTATAGAAAAAGAGGAAATTAAGGCAGCCACGGAAGTTTTAAAAGGAGGAATTTTATCAAGGGCTGGAAGAGGAAATAAAGTAAAAGAGTTTGAAAAAGAATTTGCTTCATATTTTAAGGTTAAGCATGCTTTAGCGACAACTTCTGGGACCACCGCTCTTCATACTGCATTAGCTTCCTTGGATTTACCGAAGGATTCTGAGGTTATGGTTCCTGATTTAACTTTTATATCATCAGCTTCAGTTATATTACAACAAGGGTTAAAGCCAGTTTTTATAGATATAGAAAAAGATACTTTTTGTATAAATGTAGATGATATCGAAAAGAAGTTGACCAAAAAGACAATGGCAATAATAGTTGTCCATATATATGGAAATCCAGCCGATATGAAAAAGATAATGCATCTGGCTAAAAAATACAATTTACGTGTTATAGAGGATTGCGCTCAAGCTCATGGCGCAAAATTTAATAATAAATATGTTGGTACTTTTGGAGATCTGGGATGTTTCAGCTTTTATCAAACTAAAAACTTATCATGTGGTGAAGGTGGTATGGTTATCACGAATAATGACTCATTGTATAAAAAATGTGTCTCCATATCTGATCATGGACTAGTCGATAATAATCTTCAATCCTATAATTATGATAGAGTGGGGTATAATTATCATCTTACGGAAATACAAGCGGCAATAGGCATAGAGCAATTAAAAAAACTTAAAAGTAATAATATTTTTAGGAAAAATAATGCCAAAAAATACATTAAACAATTCAAAGGCTTTGATTTAATTTTTCAAAAAACACAAAATAACTCATCAAGTGTTTTTTATACACTAACTGCAATTTTGCCGGAACATATAGCTTCCCAGAGAGATTTTTTTGTCGATGCTGTGAGAATGGAAAATGCTGAACTGAATAAGATTTATCCAGTGCCGCTACACAAGACTAAGGTATTTTCAGGCAAACAAAAAAATCAATGTCCCGCATCAACGGATATTACATCAAGGCTTTTTAACTTTTATACTAATCCAGGGATAACGGACCAGTATATAAACAGAGCATGCGAAGCAGTTAAAAAAGTATTAATGTATTTAGAACAAAATAATGAAAAAAAATAAATTTGTTGTCATAGGGCTAGGCAAGAGAGGGTCAACTTACATAAAATTATTAGAGCAAAATCCAAGAATAGATATTATTGGTGTTTGTGATAATGATGTAAAAAGAAATAATAATATAGGTATAAAGTTTTTTAAAGACTATAAAAAAATGTTATCCGATGTTGATTTTGACTGTGCGGTGATATGTACTCCACCAAATACCCATTATGATATAGCATCATATATGGTTAAAAACGGAAAAAATATTATAGTAGA
>JACQDS010000041.1 GCA_016200995.1 Candidatus Azambacteria bacterium
AAACTGAAAAATGAATATCAGGAGATAGAAAAAACTCTTGCCGCCGGAGAAGTTTTTTCCGATGCTAAAAAATACAAAGAGATAATGCAGAGGCACTCAGAGCTGAAAGACACAATCTTAAAATACGACGAGCTTTTAAAAATAGAAAAAAACATAGAGGAGAATATCAAAATATCAAAAGAGGAAACCGATCCGGAATTTGCCAAGATGGCCGAAGAAGAGACCACTGAGCTTGAAAAGAAAAAAACAGAGCTTGAAAAAGAGCTTAAAGATATTTTATTTCCGGATGTCAGGGCAAAATACAAAAATATAATTATGGAGATAAGAGCCGGCGCTGGCGGAGACGAAGCCGCGCTTTTTGCCGCAGACCTTTTAAAAATGTATTCAAGATACGCCCAGAAAAAAGGCTGGGAAGTTTCCGTGATAGACTCGCACGATAATCCGCTCGGGGGTTTTAAAGAAGTAATATTTGAAATATCAGGCAAAGGCTGCTACTCTGATATGTTTTACGAAAGCGGTGTCCATAGAGTACAGAGAATTCCAGAAACGGAAAAACAAGGCAGAATACACACATCTACGATATCCATCGCTGTTTTGCCGGAGGTGCCGATATCGGAAATAACGATAAATCCAAGCGATATTAAATTTGAAACATTCAGGTCGGGAGGTCCGGGAGGCCAAAATGTCAATAAAGTTGAGACGGCTGTCAGGGTCATTCATATACCGACCGGAGTGGTCGTCGCATCTCAAGCGGAAAGATCGCAGGCAAGAAATAAAGAAAAAGCCTTGCAGATACTTCAATCAAAGCTTGTTCAAGCTCAAGAGGAAAAACAGGCAAAAGAGCTCAGCGAGGCAAGAAAAGAACAGGTTGGAACAGCCGACAGATCGGAAAAGATCAGAACATACAATTTCCCCCAGGACAGAGTGACGGATCACAGAATAAAACAGAGCTGGCACAATATGGAGTTGATACTTGACGGAGAGATAGATGATATAATAAACACTCTAAAAGAAAATTTAAAATTTTATTGAAAGGGGGCCGCTTTCTATGGCATTTATTTGTTCCTGGTAATAATCCGCCCATTCTAAAACCTGTCTTGCGTAATTTTGTCCTGGATACTTCTGCCATCTTGCGCCGGCATAATACATAGCGGCGGCTTTTTTCTCGGATTGGACCGATTGAGAATTGGCGTCATTATTTGACAATTTAATGGCTGAACCCATAAAAGCATCTTCTATATTCCATGGAGAAGGGGGGTTGTGTCCTGTCAATGATGATATTTGATTTTTAAAACTCATCCATGTTGTCGGCATAAATTGCGCTGCGCCCATCGCCCCTCCGCACCCGACGCTTGAAAGCTTTTTGGAGACAGGCATGGAGTCAGGATCAAGCCCCAAGCTTGATGTTATCTCAAGATAAGCGCTCTTTTCATCTTCCGCTCTTTGGCGCTTGCCGAGGCCTATGTAGCATTGATACAGATCTTTCTGCCAAGATCCGCCGCCTATGTATGTCCCCATCTTTGATTCAACCTGAAAAAGCCCGAGTATGAAAGCCGGTCTTAAGCCGGTTTTCTCTCCGACAAATTTCGCTTTATTGTAAGCCTCTTCAAAAGACATAGATACGCCAACATCCTCCAATTTATATAATTGCTGTTTTATTAACGCTATATCTTTTTTATTTTTTGATATTATGCTTTTATATTTCTCTTCATTGCCTTGGGTATCCTGCAATAATATTTTTTTATCATTTTTCTTTCTGCTCAAAGATGCCTGCTGAAGCGCCGTTAGGCTTCCTAATCTTATGTTGTCTCTTTTTTTATCTTCCAGAGAGGATTTTTCAGATTCCAGATTTGTTCTTATATCATCTATGCTTTGGATAAATCCATTCGCCTGTTTTTGAAGCTGGTGAATGTTGTTTATCTGACCAAAAACATCCGATATATCGCCGCCTTTGAGCAAAAGCTCAAACCAACTTATTTTGTCATAACCGTTTAATTCTTTTACCGCCTCTTTAAGCAAGTTTTTCTTTTTATCCAATTCCGTATTAAGCTTGTTTATCTCGCCATTTTTGAATGTAATATCTTCATCGATCTCTTTTAAGCTTATATTTAAAGCCCTCTCTTCCAAGATCTGCTTTTGAATCTCAAAATCAATGTTTTTTAATTCATTTTTAAGTGATTTCTGCTCTTTTTTTGTGTCTGTGATCTTTGTTTCGAGATTTTCTATTTGAGATTCCAGAGATGTTTTTAAAATTGAGAAATAGCATACGAAGATCTGATTTTGAAGATTATTCTTCAACCTCTTCCTCTTTCTTTGCTTTCTTTTCTTCCGATTCAGACTTTATCTCTTCAAGATTTGCCGCTGAAACTTCAGTTGACAGGGAATCAATTTCCGCCTGGGTTCTCGGAGGTTTGACCGAAGCGATGACATCGTCGGCGTGAGCTTTGATCTTTACTCCTTCCGAAACTGATATATCGGATACTGTAATAACATCTTCAAATGTTTTTAAAATTGAAAGATCGATCGTTATTTCATGAGGCAGATTTTTCGGCAAAGCGGAAACCTCGACATCATGCATACTTTTAACCAAAACTCCATTGCCTGTTTTTACCGCTTCAGACTCGCCGGAAAAAACCAATGGCACTTTTGCCGTCACCTCTTTATTCATATCAACTTTATAAAAATCAACATGGATGATTCCTTCGGTTATCGGGTCAAAATCAACGTGATGTATAAGAACATTGTGATCTTTTTTATCACCTTCAATGTGAACATCCAAGACAGTGCTCTCTCCGGCTTCTTGATAGATGCTGAAAAATTCCTTGGCATTCAATGCTAAATTTACATTTTTAAAATCCTTGCCGTACAAAACCGCCGGAACATCTCCATTTTGCCTTAAGGATTTTACTTTTGAACCTGTCAGTTCTCTATTTTTTGCGTTTAGTTTCATGTTTTTTATTAGAATTACTACTATTTACATAATTATACAGATCTAAAACATCATTTTCTGTGATAAAATTTTCTTTTTTCACAAGATCCATCTCTTTTCTTTGAATATCCGTCAATATGCCCATTGTGGTCACCACCCCGTCTTTCATTGGAAAAATAGCAAGCAGAACCGAACTTGAGCAACTTTTGCATTCAACACAGTAAAGATAAGCGAAATTTTGCTTATTTACAACGTTGGAATTTTTGATGTTCAACTTATTACGACAGATCGGGCAAACGCCCAAAAATGAGTTTTTTATGTCATTTTTTGCCATAATTTTATTGCCTTAGAATATCATAAATTTAAAAAATAATCAATAGTCATTGACTAGTTAATCCTTTTGTCGCCGCAATATCGGCAAACAGGCAGATCCGCATACCTTGACTCTCCGCACTTTTGGCATTTTTCCAATATTTTCGTTCCGCAATTGGAGCAGAAATTTTTTGAGAGATCCAAAGAAAAACTGCAATTCGGACATTTCTTGTCTCTTAGGTGCTTTAAGGCGACTCTTTTCGGATTGAATATCTTTTTTTGCAAAAGGTAGACCGATCCGCCAAATATCAAAGCGGCGATTATCATTCCAAGATAAGATATCAGGCTTTTTAATATCTGGATATTTTTAATAAAATTCCACAGATCTTCGAGTATTCTTCCCAAAAACAGACCCCAAAAATAAACAAAAACTATATCAAGAACAAATATTGATGCCGGAACAAGAAGAAATGTGATGATTATGAGATACGGGCTGTTTTTGGCGCTTAATCTGAAATAAAACTTTAAAAGAAGAAAAAATAGCGGAAAGACGAATATCACCTGAAGTAAAAACGCGTAAAAATCATGCCATCTCCAAAGGCTTCTGTTCTCTTTTTGTATATCTTTGTAGGCCGACTTTAATTTTTCTTCAAACGGCTTAAACTCAAGCTCTTTTTTTGAAAGTTCAGATTGCAGGCTTGCAACTTCCGGCTCTAAAGCCGACAATTGGGATTTGATCTCTTCGGTATTATAAGCCGGCTGTTTTTCAACGGCTATCCTTTCGGTTAAACCAAGTCCGTATTGCTGCCTTAACGATTCAAGCTGGCCTTGCTTCATCATTAGGCCATTTCTTAATGAACCCAGCTCTTTTCTTAAAGCTTTCGTTTCCGCAAATATCTTGTCGGCGCCGTATTTTATTTCAATGTCGGAAAAAATACATTCTTCCGAGCCTTTTACAGTTTCAGGATAGGCAAAGTAAGGCTGCTGGATCATCTCTTGCATATGCCAATTATCCTCCCATCTGTAGGAAATATAGCCGGAAGCGCAAGTTGAAAGAGTTTGTGGTTTTTGAGGAACATCGTAAAGATCGTTTAGAGCCGATATCCCGAGCCACAAAACGACTATCGTCATCGCTATCAAAAGCAGATATCCGACGACCGGGGTCCTCTTTTCCCTTTCTTCAAAGCCTATTTCTTTAATATTTTTTTCTTCGGCTGTTTTTTTTGAGAAGATCATAACAATAATAATTAAATCTTACCGTTGCTTCCTGAAAGCAATATCTTATCCTCAACAACTTTTTCCATCTCTTTTATACCGGCATCAAGAAATTTATATGGCGTTGTTTCGCATTCATTGAGAGACTTTTTGATCGCTCCTGAAAAAGCGACTCTTAACTCAGTATTGACATTTATTTTAACGATCCCTCTTTTGACAGCCTCTTTTATCTGTTCGGATGGCACTCCGGAACCGCCATGAAGCACCAAAACGCACTTCCCTTTTAATTTCTCTTTTATTTCCGATATGCGTTCCATTTTTAAATTTTCCTCTCCGCCGACCGCAGTTGATATTCCGTGAATCGTGCCGACTGATATTCCAAGTCTGTCCACACCGGTTCTTTCAATAAAGTCAATAGCCTGCAAAGGATCTGTGTACATAGATTCGTCCGCTACAACTTTTTCCGTAAATACCTTTGAAGCGCCGGTACCGCCTATTCTACCAAGTTCGCCCTCTATTGAAATATTCGCATCAATGCTTTTTATATAGTCTACCGCCTCTTTTGTCTGTCTGATATTTTCTTCATATTCAAGCTCGGAACCATCAAAATGTATTGAATTATACCCGGCCTCAACAGCTTCTTTCACTTTTTCAAATGATTTTGCATGATCAGCGTTTAAGATGACTGGCAATCCGGTTTCCTCTCCGTAAAGTTTTGCCATTTCCACAGCCTGACGAGCGCCAAAAAATTTTCTTTCGCCGTCCGAAGTTCCAAAAAGCACAGGCGCTTTTACTTTTTTTGAGATCTCAACGACCGCTTTCATCTGATCCGCTGAGGAGATGTTGAATTGAATTATTGCGTATCCCGAATCAGACGCTTTTTTAAAAATTTCTTTTGTTTCTTTTAGATACATGATTTTAAAAACTAATGTAACCTTTTGTAAAATTATCCACTATCATTTCTTCCATCTTCTCCTGTCCGCCGACATAACCCATAAAGATCTTGTTCCACATAGCCTCCTGATGGTGATACAGATATTTGATCATCTCCTTATCCATCACAAGCGACATAACAGTGTCTATCAAGTTGAGGCTTACAAGATTATCAACTCCGGATTCTGTTTTGAAAAAATCTCCCGCATAATCAAGATCCTTCCAAAAATCAAGCCTTGTCTCCGGAAATCTGTCGTTGAAGCTCGCAACATTCTGTTCCGCTTTGCTCCAATGCAAAGCCTCAGGATTAACGTGCGGGGCAAAAAGCCTCCAATCGTATTCGTCATCCTTTGCCAAATACCTCTGAACTATCATCCAATTTGCGACTTTGTCCTCATAAAGTCTCTCATC
>JACQDS010000007.1 GCA_016200995.1 Candidatus Azambacteria bacterium
CTTTCTTATCTTTTCCGGCAGGTCGCTGGCCTCATCCCAAGAGCTTATTAAACGTGAAAAAACAGCCTTTTTAGCCTGTTTGAGCCTGAAATTTGACTGGCCCTCCCTTACCAGTATTTCTTTCAATCTTTCTATGTTCATAAAGTACTTTATACTGATAAAACGATCTATTGTCAATGTAAGATTAACGACGTCCGTAACGACGTCCGACGTCGATAAGAGTTATTATATGATCTTTTTCTTTTTCAAATACCAGATAAATATTGTCCAACATAAAATTATCAATGAAGCAACAAATAAAAATGCGTTTCTATTGCCTTGCAGAGGAATCTCTATATTCATTCCATAGATGCCTGTAATTGCGGCAACCACGCTTAAAAATACCGTTATGATTGTCAGGACCGTGATGATCCTATTCAGATTTGAAGTAAGGAGTATCATATTGTAATTTCTGATATTTGATATATTTTTCAAAGACGCATCGCAAATATTTCTTCCCTCTTCGGTGTCTATCATAAGCTCTTCCAAGACATCCTTGTCCTGCTTTAAGAGTCCAAGCCTATGAATGATCTTGTTATACATAAAATTCGTATAGCTGTAAAAAGAAACAAAGCTGTTTAAAATATATTCGTGTTTGATCATTTCGTTTATATCCTTATCCTTCAGCTTTGTGATATCTTTCGTTTCGATGCTTCTGACTATTTCAAGTGTCTTTGCTTCAAACATAGCATTATTCAGACTCAAAAAATGTATGATAAATTTTGATTTTTGCGAGGTTGAAATATCTTTTATATTGTTTGCCATTATGCTTTGATAAAATTCCGGCTCTTCTTTTGAAAGGGTTAATACGAATGTCTTTGTAATCACCAATAGGAGGGTAAATGTTCCCATTCCGGAGTTTTTGTATGGAACTTTCACATATATATAAGCATCGTCTCCGATGAAATCCGCTCTTGGGATCTCATGCGGATCCGTTCCGGAAAGCAGGTTGCTTTGATCAAGATTAAACTGCGAAACAAGATTGTCTATCTCTTTATGTGTCGGACTGACGACATTTATCCAGCAATCATTTTCAAATTGTTTAAGCCTCTCAATATTCGCGTCTTTATTTATTTTTTTGAAAAAAGATATCATAGTTTTCTATTTTAATGGGAAGCCTTTCTCCTCCCAAGCTTTTGTTCCGCCGGAAAGATTGAAAACATTTTTATACCCCAAAAGGATCAGTTTTTGAGCGGCTATCTGCCCCATCATTCCTGTGCTTGAATAAACCGCTATCCTGATATTTTTATTGCTTGGAAGATCCTTTTGCCTTTCTCCGACCTTATCATAACCTATGAAAAGATCGGTAGGATTTATTATTTTTCCGACCGCATCATCAACGTTGATCATTACAAAATCATATTTGTTTTTTAACTGGATCATTGAATTTAAAGTCTCGGGGATTATGTTTTCGTACTTAGCCTCTTGGCGTATCATATCCAGTCTGCCGTTTTCTTCCAAGATTCTTTTGCCGTCAAAATACATAACAATAAGCGCTATAACGGCAAGCGTAAGCAAAGCAAAAAATAATTTTTTAAAATTTGATCTTGTTTGTGTTTCCATTTGTAAAATTATACTCTATTTTTAGAATTTTTTGAAGGATATGTTCCATTAAGAGCGTTATTGACGATCTCCTTCACCTCAATCCCGAAATCCACGCCAAGCATCCAGCTTAAAAATGTCGGATCTTCATTTGAAATATCCTCTAGTTTTTTGTCTTTGTGTTTTCCAAAATTAAAATAAGCTTCGCCGTCTCTCCAGTAAAATTTTCTTTCCGAATCCACATATCTTTCATCTCTTTGCGAGTGGATGGATCTTAAAAATTCTTCGTCATTTATCTCCGGATATCTTTCAAATTGCGAATTAAGTATTTCGTATGTGGCAAGAATATCCCCTTCCGCGCTGTGGGCGGCCGTATGCTCCTTTCCGCAATAAAATTTATAAGCGGCGGTAAGATCCCTTTTTTCCCTATTATGAAATATGACCTTTGCGTCTATTATGTCATCGGCGCTGTATTGAAAATTAAGCCCGGCCTCCTTGAACTCCTTTTGAATCATCGGCAGGTCAAAACCTATAACATTAAAACCGGCAAAAAAACAATTTGAAAAAACTGAAAAAAGCTCGTTTGCATATTCTTTGAAATATTTATATTTTGCCACTTCTTCGTTTGTTATGCCGTGAACGTCTATTGACTCCTGCGGTATTTTGATCCCGGGGTTTATCCTGTATGTTTTAAGCTCTTTTTCGCCATTTGGAGAGATCTTAAGATAAGAAAGCTCCACTACTTTATCAAGATTTATCACTACTCCGGTCGTTTCAAGGTCAAAGATGACCAACGGCTTCTTAAGATCAAGTTTTTTTATAAAGTTGTTTTCCGTCATATTTTTGTGTATTCTTTGCAGGCGTCGCAAAAACCTTTTTCATCGACGCATTCAAATTCCAAATTAATTATCTTATTATACACGCTAATTATCGTTTCTTTAAGCTCTGAAACATCGCTGTCGGTAAATTCAACAAGTTCTTTTTTGTATTTGCCGTCCTTGCCTTGGACAAAATCCAGCTCTCCGGCAACCATCTTGCCTTTAAATCTGCTATCCAAGTCGCAAAGTATTTTATAAAAAACTATCTGCCTCTTTAAGTTTCCATCTGAATTTTTAGTATTGCCGGATATCTCATTTTTTGATCTTATGTTTCCGGTTTTATAATCCACGACCTTAACATTGCCAAATTCATCAACTTTTTCAATTTTATCTATCTTGCCTGTCAAATGCGCGTTTTCCAAATAAACATCATGCCGAGAAAAATCATACTCCACCGCTTCCGGAATTGCCATCGTTTCTCTGTATGTGTCGTAATAGCCGGAAAGCCCTTCCGTTCCCATCTTTTCAAGCTCCTCCCATTCTTTATATGTTAGGAGTTCTCTTTTTAAAGCATTTTGATACTCCAAGATCAAAATATCCTTTGCCGGCAATTTTCCGGAATTTTTAAACTCCAAGAAAAATCTTTCAAGCGCCTTATGATACGCCGTTCCGAGCGCCATATATTTTGTCTTGGCTTCCGGTATTCTTATTAAATTTCTGAATTTAAACTTTCTTGGACATTCAAGATAATTGTCAAGATGCGTGACGCTTAATTTATAGTCTGAAAGCAGGGATTTTAAATATTCGTCTTCCGAAATTTTCTTTTCTTCTTTATACCTTAGTTTTTCATCCAAAAATTCTTCAACGTCTCCAACTTTTTCATCGCCATCTGAAAATTCAACATACTTCTCGTCTATCTCTTTCACAAATTGCGAGATCGTTTTTTCTTGCATATTGCCTCCAGAGCGGTATTCTTCCGCGTATGTGATAAAAGCTTTTTCTTTTGCTCGTGTTAAGGCGACGAAAAAAAGCCTTCTTTCATCTTCATTTTTTTCAAATTCAAGCTTTGACGAAATATCAAGCAAGTTCTCCGGCAATTTTATCTTGTCCATACTTTTTCTATTGCCCCAATTGTTATCAACCGCCTTTGTAATGAAAACATGCTCAAATTCAAGCCCTTTTGACCTGTGCGCCGTCATCACTTTAACGCCTTTTTTCTCAAGTAAAAATGATTCCTCCTGTATCAGTATTTTATACTCCCGGTATATCTCGATCTTTCCCAAGAATTTTTTAATATCAAGGCTCGGGTCTTCAAAATTTAACTCCTTGATCTCGGAAAACAAACTGGAAATCTGCCTTAAATATTCCATCTTGTCGTCTTTTTGATAGATCCACTCTAAAAATCCGCTCTCTTTTAAAACCTTCTCGCAGAAAGGCGCAAATGCGATTTCCGCGCTCACTTTTTTAAGCTCGGAAAGTTTTTTTATGAATATCATCAAGCTCTCTTTGTTCGGCGCATCAAGGCTTTCTGCGGCGTCAAACGCGCTTATTTTTTCTTTTCTTGAATAATTTATTTCATAAAGATACCTTGAGAGCTTATACGCATCCAGAGTGTCAATTCCGGAAAATCCGCAAGACAAAACATTTAAAAATTTCCTGTCATCATAAGGGTCGTCAATTATGGAAAGATAATCCAAAAATATTCCAACAGCTCTGCTTTCCAAAACATTGTTTGACGCTTCAAAAACAACATCCACCCCTCTC
>JACQDS010000004.1 GCA_016200995.1 Candidatus Azambacteria bacterium
CAAATGGAGAAAGCTGGAAAATAGGGGTTCAGAATCCGCTTGATCTTGCGAGTGATCTTAAAACTTTGGATGCAAAAGGAAAAAATATCGCCGTTGCGACATCAGGTATAACGAAAAGAAAGGGTATGAACGGATCGGTGGAGTGGAATCATATAATAGATCCAAGAACAGGATTATCTGTGAAAAATAATCTTCTAGCAGTGACGGTCATCTCAGATAAAGTTTACAAATCGGATGTATTTGCAAAAACAGCTTTAATACTTGGAGAAAAAGAAGGTATTGATTTTATAAACAAGCAGGAAAGCGCGGAGTGCGTGGCTATAGACAAAGATCTGAATTTTTATTTTTCCAAAAATGCGAAAGAATATTTTGTTTAAGATATGAGCAATATTTTAAAATTTTTTTTAATAGCGATATTCATTTTTCTGCCTTTTGGCGCGGGTTTTGCCGATGCCCAATTAAACGCAGTAGTTGATTATGGAAATACAGCGCCAAAAGACAGCGACTTTGACGGTTTGACCGACAAAGGCGAGACGGATATTTTTAAAACAAATCCTAATAATCCGGATTCCGATGGTGACGGCTATCTTGATGGCGCTGAAGTGCTTTTGGGCAGCGATCCAAATGACCCAAGATCTCCAAGGGAATTTATTTCATCTCAGGAGGTTCAGCCGGCGCAAATAGATCAAGCGAATGATTTTTTACAGGAAAAGCAAGTAGAAAAAGATCAGCTGGTCGAGGCTGCTAAAGCTGTCCAAAAAGAGATCCCTTGGGCGTGGTATGTTTCCAGAGCGACCGCAATCATCAGCTATCTTGTTTCTTTTTTGATGGTGATCTTGGGGATCGGAATATACACGAAACTCGCTTACAAAATTTTAAAATCTGAAAATGCCATAGAGATCCACAAGTATCTTGGAATCTCTTTATGGGTTTTTATCGTTATTCATATAATCTCTCTGCTTTTTGACAAATATCTTAAGTTCTCTCTTTTGGATCTTTTGGTGCCTTTTGTCTCAAATTTCAAACCGCTTTATTTGAGCATAGGAATCTTCGCTTTTTACGCATTTTTGGCCATTATCATTAGCTCGCTCTTTTTCAGGTTCAGGCATAGAAATATCTGGAAAAAACTTCACTACCTGACCTATTTTATGTTTTGGTCGGCGATGCTTCACGGAATTTTGTTGGGCTCTGACACAAAAGCGGATTTTATGCAAAATATATACTGGGCGACGGGCATCATAGCCGGAACAGCGGTTTTATTCAGAGTATTTTATGAGATCAATCTCAATAAAAATGGCCATAGATATATAGTAAAAAGCATTTACAAGCCGGCTCATGATGTCGTTTCCATTGAGCTTGGTCCTGTGAGTGGCGAAATATTCAATTTTGATCCCGGCCAGTATGTGAAGATAGCATTAGCCGGCAAAAATGGCAGACTGACCGAAAAACATCCATTTTCAATAGCCAGCTCGCCGTACAAGAAAGACAGCTTCAGGCTCGGCATCAAGATGAAAGGCAAATTTACAAGAAGGGTGGCGGAGCTGAAAGAAGGCGATGAAGTGGCGGTTTTCGGGCCGTTCGGGGATTTTGTATTTGAAGACAGAAAGATGCAGGATGTTGTTTTGCTTGCCGGAGGAATAGGCATCACGCCTTTCATGAATATGCTTTCGTATGCCGCCGATGTGAACGCAAAAAACAATATGACGCTTTTTTACAGCAACAAAACTTCGCAGGACACAGTATTTTTCAATGAACTTAGAGCTTTGGCGGAGAGAAATAAAAATATCAAGCAGTATTTTATGGTAACAAGAGAAAGTGTCGGCGAAGGTTCGCCGTTCACTAAGGCGAGACTGGATAAAAACACCTTAAGAATGCTGATCCCGAATTTAGACAACTCAACATTTTTCATCTGCGGCCCCGGGCAATTCATAGACGACATCGCAAACACGCTTCTCAAATTCGGCGTTCCGAACAAAAAGATACGCAGAGAGTTATTTTTCTAAATTAAATTTCTAGAATTAAAAAGAAAAAACTCTCTACAAAAAGAATATTCCGCAGGAGCAAAAATTTTAATATAAGGTTATTTTGTAGTATACTTAATAGTATACTTAAGATAATCTTATATATATGAAAAAATACGAATTTCCAAAAGGATTTTTATGGGGAGCCGCCACATCCGCGCATCAAGTTGAGGGCGGAAATATCAATGATTGGTCGGAGTGGGAAAAAGAAAATGCGGAAAGACTGGCAAAAAAAGCCGAGGGATATTGGCAAAAATGGCAAATAGAAAAATTTCCGGAAATGCTTATCGAGGAAAATTATATCTCCGGAAAAGCCGCCGACCATTATTCAAAATACGAAGAAGATTTTAATATCGCTAAATTGCTCGCGGTATTGAGCCTTTTGTCACTTTGTGGCATTGGCCTTTGCCGCTTTGGCTAAGGGAAAAGGGCGGTTGGGAGGCAAAAGATATTGAAAGGTATTTTGAGAGATATGCGGAAAAAACCGTTTCTTATTTAAAGGATCACGCGAAGTTTTGGATCACCATAAATGAACCGGAGATCTATGCCGGTCATTCATATCTTAAAGGCGCTTGGCCTCCGCAGAAAAAAAGCTTGCTTTCCTACATAAAGGTGACCAACCGCTTGGCGAAAGCGCATAATATAGCTTACGACATCATAAAAAAAATAGATAAAAATTTACAGGTTGGCGTAGCAAAGCACAATATTTATTTTGAAGCTTACGGAAATAAAATTATAAACAGAATTTTAAAATATTTTGCCGATCAGTGGTGGAATTTTTATTTTTTAAATAAAATAAAGAGTTGTCAGGATTTTATCGGTCTTAATCATTACCTGCATAACAGGATCAATTTCGGATTCAATAAAAATGAAAATAAAAAAGTTTCAGATATGGGCTGGGAACTTTATCCGGAGTCAATCTATCATGTTTTGGTAGATCTTAAAAAATACAAAAAGCCCATTTACATTACCGAGAACGGACTTGCTGACGCTCGCGATGAAAACAGAGAGTGGTTCATTAAAGAATATTTAAAGCAGGTTCATCTGGCGATAGAGGTCGGAGTTGATGTCAAAGGATATATGTATTGGTCGCTTCTGGATAACTTTGAATGGGATAAAGGCTTTTGGCCTCGTTTTGGGCTTGTGGAGGTGGACTGCAAAACCCTTGAAAGAAAGATTAGGCCAAGCGCCTTAAAATATGCTAAAATATGTAGATCAAACACGCTGGAAATATGAGCTGGTTTTTCATATCAATAATTTCATATTTTATCACAGCTATCAACTCAATAGTTGATAAGTTTTTGCTTGGCAAATCCATTCCAAATCCGATCCTCTACTCTTTTTACGTAGGAATCTTCAGTATTTTTACGATTATTTTGATACCTTTTGGAATGGAATGGCCCGGAATGTGGCAATTTTTGATCGCCCTCTCAGTTGGCGCTTTGTATCTTGCCGCCTTGATAGCTTTCTTTACAGCCTTGATAGCCGACGAAGCCTCAAGGATAGTTTCTCTTGTCGGAGCCATTACGCCTGTTTTTATACTCATATTCTCAGATATATTTTTCGGGAGCGAACTTGGCAGAAATCAGATGATCGCTTTCGTGCTCTTGGTTCTTGGCGGCGCATTGATATCTTTGCGAAAGGACGCCAAATGCCGGCTTTTGGACTTTGGGATGTATTCCTGCGCGAGAAACACATGGATCGCTATTTTAGCATCTTTGTTTTTTGCCGCCTTTTTTCTTCTTGCAAAATATGTCTTTTCGCATCAGGATTTCATATCAGGCTTTGTTTATACAAGGCTTGGTTCTCTGGTCGCCGCAATTTTGCTTTTGGCGTTTCCTCTTTACAGAAAGATGATCTCTCAGACCACGCAAAAGGTTCATACGGAGTCACTATGGGTCTTTATTTTCAACAAAACATTCGCCGGTGTTGCATTTCTTCTTTTAAATTACGCCATATCTTTGGGTAATGTCGCGCTGATAAACGCTCTTGAGGGCGTGAAATATATCTTTGTCCTCATCATAATATTTTTATTTTCCAAAAAGCTGCCGGGTATTATCCGCGAAGACACCTCTTGGCTGATAATGCTTCAGAAAACCCTCGCCGTCTTTTTGATATTCATCGGCCTGTATATGCTTGCCGGATTTAAATAATGAACCATCAAAAAAATTACTCATTTTTGCTAAAAACAATTTTTCTTTTATTGCTTGGTTTTTGCCTTGTTTTTATTTTGATCCTATCTTTTAAGCGACCCATCTCCGCAACCGGCAACACAAAGTGGGGGATTACATTTTCCCACACATTTGCCAAACAAAGCGGATTTGATTGGGAAGAGATTTATATCGCTATGCTTGACGACCTAAAACCGCAGATTTTAAGGGTACCGGTCTACTGGCCGGAAGTTGAAAAAGAGGAAGGAAAGATGAATTTTGAAGATTATGATTTTATGATACGCG
>JACQDS010000043.1 GCA_016200995.1 Candidatus Azambacteria bacterium
AGCCTTGCCGGAGTAGGCACGGAAGAAGCTATGGAGATGAGAGAGAGGCTTTTAAAAGAAGGAGTGGATAAAAACTGTATCGCCAATAGCCTTGCCGGCGTAGGCACGAAAGAAGCTATGGAGATGAGAGAGAGGCTTTTAAAAGAAGGAGCGAATGTAAACTATATCGCCCGAAGCCTTGCCGGAGTAGGCACGAAAGAAGCCATGGCATTTCGGAAAAAATATTTCACTGATCCGACATTAATGGCAAAAAGTTTTAGCACTAATGATGCTATCTATGACGGCGTTATCTGCCGCTATGGATATGAGAAATAGCGGTGGGGTGAAATATTTAATATATTTAAAATAATAAGCTAAGTTAGCAGAGAAATTATGGGAAAAATTGGATACATTGGCTTGGGAAAGATGGGTGAAGGGATGGTGCTAAGGCTTTTGGAAAAGGGCTGGGATGTTGTGGCGTACAACAGAAGTCCGGATCCGGTGAAAGAGATGGAAAAAGCCGGAGCGCAAGGCGCATATTCATTAAAAGAGCTCGTAGAAAGCTTGAAAGCGCCAAGACTTATATGGATAATGGTTTCGCACCAAGCGGTTGACGCTGTTTTAAGTGAGCTCGCGCCTCTACTTTCAGAAGGCGATACTATAATAGACGGCGGAAATTCAAATTACAAAGAGACTTTAAGAAGAGCAGAAGAGCTTAAGGAGAGAAATATTAATTTTATGGATGTCGGCACAAGCGGTGGTCCGGCAGGAGCAAGAAACGGCGCTTGCGTGATGATCGGCGGGGAGAAAGAACTTTTTGAAAGATATGAAAAACTTTTTGTTGATATTTCAGCGGAAAAAGCCTATGGATATATGGGTCGCGCCGGTGCCGGGCATTTTGTAAAGATGGTTCACAACGGCATTGAGTACGGAATGATGCAGGCTATCGCCGAAGGCTTTGAGGTGATGAAAAGATCCGAGTTTGGCTTGGATCTTTTGGAAGTGGCAAAAATTTACAACAATAAAAGCGTCATAGAGTCTCGTCTGACAAAATGGCTTGAAAGCGCATTTGAAAAACATGGCGAGGATCTGGTTGGGATATCAGGAAAAGTTTCGCACAGCGGAGAAGGGCTTTGGACGATTGAAGCCGCAAAAGAACTTGGCGTACCGGTGCCGATAATAGAAGGATCTTTAAAATTCAGGGAGGAGTCTCAAGCCAGCCCAAGCTATACAGGACAAGTGGTTTCCGCTTTGCGAAATGAATTTGGCGGACACAACGTGAAAGAATGAATTATGAATAATGAATTAAGGATGATAGGGGGTTTGAGTTTATATGTTTTGAAAAACAAAGAGGATGCTTTAAAAAAAGCAGGTGAGGATATTTCAGAATATATCAAAAAAAATTCCGGCGATGGTATTTTGCTTCTTTTTTCTGGCGGCTCCGCCCTCGGCATTCTTAATCACTTGGAGACTCAATCTCCAAGTTTATTTTTACGTATTTTAGCGATTTTTTTTCACTTGGAGGTGAAACCTCCAAGTGGGTTGACTGTTGCGGTTTTGGATGAAAGATACGACGAAGCTGATAAGAATAATAATTTTTTTCAGCTTATGCAGACAGGTTTTTACAAGCGCGCCAAAGACGTAGGAGCGAGTTTCATAGACACAAGAGTGAACGGCAGACAAGAGAGCGAACTTGCCGGTTATTTTGAAGGAGAACTGAGAAAGTGGAAAAAAGAGCATCCGAATGGTAAAATAATAGCGACGGCCGGAGTCGGCGCTGACGGTCACACTTCCGGAATAATGCCGTTTCCGGAGGATGAAAAAAAATTTAATGAACTTTTTGAGGCTGACGGCTGGGTGGCGTCTTATGACGCTTCAGGAAAAAGAGAACAGAAAAAAAGAATAACCACAACCAATACATTTTTAAAAAATATTGATGAAATTTTTGTTTTTATTTCCGGAGAAGAAAAAAGAAAGGCACTTGAGAATATGAGAAAAGACGGAAGGGTGGCGGAAATTCCGGCGAGAATTTTAAAAGAGATAAAAGGATCGATTTATACAGATATAAAATAAATATGAGAGTAAATTATAAAAACACATCGCTTATAAGTGAAAACGAGATAGCGGGGAAAGTTCTTGAGCTTAAGGAGTATTTAAGAAAATTGAACGAAGTCGCAATGGTTGGCGGATATGATGCCTCGGAGGCTTCCATAAACTTGCCGGCCGACGAAAGCTTTTTGAAAAAGGCGAAGGCGTTTGCAAAAGATAAAAAAACAAAAAAACTCAAATATGTCGTCGTCATCGGCATAGGCGGTTCAAATCTTGGAACTCAAGCTGTTTACGAGGCGATATACGGAACTTTAAACATCGCTTTAAAAAGCAAGGATCCTAAGATGATATTTTTGGATACGAATAATCCAAAGCTAATGTTTGATGTGCAAGATATCCTTTCGGATGTGAAAGATAAAGAAGAGATTGTAGTGAATATAATAAGCAAGTCTGGCTCTACGACAGAAACGGTGGCAAACTTTGAGGTTTTGTATCAATTTTTAAAAAAGAGAATAGACGGCATTGAAGAGAGAGTGGTGACGACGACAGACTTTGGCTCAAAACTTTGGCAGAAAGCCGAGGAGAAAAGTTTTGCGGTCTTGGAGATCCCTAAAAATGTCGGTGGACGGTATTCAGTTTTTTCTTCGGTTGGGCTCTTCCCGCTTGCTCTTTGCGGCGTTGATGTTAAAAGTCTGCTTGGCGGAGCGAGGCTGATGAGAGACGAATGTTTGAACGAGGATTTTCAAAAAAATCCGGCGCTTGCTTCGGCAATTTTGACTTTCTTGCATTACAAGAAAGGCGCGAATATCTCAAACAGCTTTTTTTTCCATTCTCAGCTTGAAACAATAGGCAGGTGGTATAGGCAGCTTATGGGCGAGTCCATTGGCAAGGAAAAAGATAAAAACGGCAATGTCGTTCATATCGGCATAACTCCGATAATATCAATCGGCTCTACCGACCTGCACTCCATGGCGCAGCTTTTTCTGGGCGGGCCGAAGGATAAGTTTACGACATTTGTAAACACGGAATTTCAAAAAAGCAAAGTCGCCGTTCCTAAAAAAATGATCTTTGATGGCTTGGTTGAGCACTTAAATGGAAAGGATTTTTCAGAGATAATGCGAGCTATCTACGAAGGTGTGAAGATAGCGTATCAAAAAAATAAAGCGCCTTTTATGGAGATAATTCTTCCGGATCTAAGCGAAAGTTCTATCGGGCAATTTTTGCAGTTTAAGATGATGGAGATGATCTTCTTGGCGGAGCTTTTGAATGTAAATGCCTTTGACCAGCCGAATGTGGAGGATTATAAAAAAGAGACAAAAGAAATTTTAAAAATAAATAATGACTTTAGAAGAAATAGAACAACAGATTAAGGTGTGCCAAGAATGCAGGCTTTGCGAGAAAAGAACCAATGCTGTTCCCGGCGAAGGGAATAAAAAAGCGGAGCTTGTTTTTATCGGCGAAGGTCCTGGGAAAAACGAGGATATTGAGGGTAGGCCATTTGTCGGCTCGGCAGGAAAGTTTTTAAATGCGATGCTTGAGTCTGTCGGGATGAAGCGAGAGGATGTTTTTATCACAAATATAGTCAAATGCCGGCCGCCAAACAACAGGGACCCGGAGGAAGATGAAGCGCAGAAATGCGTATCTTTGTACCTATGGAATCAGCTTGAGCTGATAAGCCCGGTTTTGATAGCGACCCTCGGCAGGCATTCTATGTATCGTTTTTTGCCGAGTCATTTGAAAATTTCCGACGTTCACGGCAAGCCGAAAAAAGTGACGAATGAGAAAACCAAAAAGACCTTCAATATTTTGCCGCTATATCATCCGGCGGCGGCGCTTTACAACGGTGGCTTGCGCGAAACGCTTGAAAAAGATTTCAAAAAT
>JACQDS010000044.1 GCA_016200995.1 Candidatus Azambacteria bacterium
TTTGGTGCAGATGCCCCTAGAATTACGCGTAGTAGTGTGGTTTGCGGAGCTGGGGATGGTAGCTTGGTTTTTGGGAAAGGAGGTGTAAAATGAAAGCAGAACGCTTTAGGCCGCGCCTTCCGGAAGAAGCGCGAAAAAGGTTACGCCAAGGATCGGCGCACAAAAACAAAAAGCGGTATGACCGCAAACAGGAAAGGAATTCCCTGCGGGAACAAATTCGTTCCCGCTTATTTATAAAAATATTGATTTTATTATACTCTCATACCTTCTCATCACCTCTTCGTTTCTCGGGTTCGGCCAGTGGAGCATCAAAATGTCGTCTGTGTAGATGAGATTTGAAACATTTTTTTCATTTTTTATTTTTCTCTCTATTCTTTTTTTCTGCCAGCTTGAAAGCGACTTTTCAAAGATATCGCCGAGCTTTCCGGCAAGTAAAAATTCAAAAAGTTTCTTTATGGCTTTTAATACCACGCTTTCCTTTATCTCCCTTTTTTTTGCTGTTGCCGGCTTTGCGTTTTGGAAATATTTTATTATCCAATAGGCATTTTCATTGAAAAATTTTTCATATTCTTTGACGCCAAAGACAGGAATCGTTCTAAGGAAAATATTTGCCGAGGCTAAATTTTTTGTGCCTGTCTGTCCGCCTTCAGACGCGAAGTAGTTTAAGCATATTTTGTCGTCTATCTTCGCATCGTGCCTTCTTTTGCCTATCAATTGAGTGAAAAGCATACTGAGAGTCCTTGCCGTCCAGATCCTGCCGGCTTTTGTTATCATAAAAATATCTATATCGCTTTTTTTCGTCACATTGTTCATTGAAAGCGAGCCGGAGATCGCTATGGATTTTACAAATGGGATGGCTTGCATAAAATAAATAATCTTTCTCGCCTTCTTCCATTTCTTGATCGATTGCTTCTCTCTTTCTATTCTTTCTTTGTATTTGTCTTCTTCTGAGTTTAAAAAATAAAATCCGTTCTTATGTTTTATATTTTTATTTTCTTCCGAAACATTTTTTAGCTCGGAAAGAATCTGGGAAAAAGATATTTTTTCTTCGGAAGTTTTATGCAGGTATTTGTAAATTTCAAAAGCAGAGAGAGGGATCCCTCTCTCTGCTTCATAATTTGCAAGCGTTGAAATTATATGCTTTGCGAGCATTTTATTTTTGAGTCAAAAGAATGGAGCTGAATATCATATCCTTTGATGTGGCGATGATGAAATATTTGTCGGAAGCCGCAATATCTATGCTAATTTCCGGAGTCTTTAAGTTTATATATCTTTTTAGGAAATCAAGATACGTGTTTTCCGAGAATTTCGGAGCCTCAGGCATCGTTATCGGCTCGCCCATAAATAGCGGTTTCATATCTGTGACAGCTTGAATATCCCAGTTTCTCAATGCTGTCATTACCGCTTCTTTGTTTTGCGATTTTGCGATCACCCCGTATCTTATGGAGCTGTCCAGCTTGTAGCTTATGAACTCAACATCGCTGATGTAGGACCAAACGGTATTTGGAAGCATTACTCCAAGCGCTTCCAAGAGCTCTTTGCCGATGATAAATCTTTTCTCCGCGTCATTTGAAAGCTTGAAAAGATGTCTGGTGATAACTCCGTTGCCGGTGATCGATCTTGAATCGGCTTTCATATTTTGGATCAGCTCGATCGCATTTTTTTGGCTGGAGGTTGTGATGACAGTTTGGGCGAATGCTATATCCGTGCGAGGGGCTTCCGGTTCCGGCATCACTATCGGAGCGGGAATTTCGACGACAGGAGTGGTTATCGCTTCCGGCTGTTGAACAACAGGGGGCGGCACGGTGATGACCTCAGGCTGCTGCTCTTTGACAGGCTGTTCCGTTGTTGTTTTTTGTTGCGGTTTCTCCTTTGCAAAAAACCAGTAATATCCGAACCCGGCTCCGCCAGCGACCAATATTATTATTGTCACGAAAGCGACTATCATCGGCGCGCGGCTTTTTTCTCCGGGGATCTCTATAGCCAGCTTTTTTATCTCAGGCGAGATCGGCTTCATCTCTTTTTTTGGCATCACCGTTTCCGTTGCCGGTTTTCTTTCCGGTATCGCGGACTCGGCGGCTATCTTTGGCATCATCTCTTTCAGCTTTGAGATATCCGGGATCTCCGGCGCGACGCCTTGAGGCTTTCTGAATTTGTCAAAAGGCGAAGGCTTTTTTATCTCCGCTCCGGCTTGAAAAATCGGAGGTTTTGGAGGTTCCGGTATCTTTGGCTTTTCGGATGGCATTATCGTTTCTGCCGAACTTACAATGGCCGGCGCAGGCGCGCCAGGCTGTTTGAGATCCTGTTGCATCGTGTGAGTTTCTATTTTTTTGTCGCCTATGACAGGCAGGCCGGAAGGAGCGTTCGTATTCTGTGATGGATTGGTGTTTTGATCCATATTATGAGTCTAATGTTTATTATCTTTTATTATACAATGTATCAATATTCTTCACAAGGAAATTGTTGATAACAAAAAGCTCTCGGATTTATTTATTCGAGAGCTTTTTGTAAGTTTTAGATTAATTTGAATTACAGGTCTTTCATTGACAGTTGCATCTTGCCGGTCATTTGGTCAACATTCATCACTTTCACTTTCACGATATCCCCTTCTTTGACGACATCCGTGACAGCCTTAACTCTTTCTTTTTTAAGATTTGAGATATGCAAGAGACCTTCTTTGCCGGGCAATATCTCCACAAAGGCTCCGAAATCGGTTGTTTTTGTCACTTTGCCTTCGTAGATCTCGCCTGCTTTCGGCTCTTTTGTCAGTCCTTCAATGGCTTTTCTTGCTTTGGCTATCGCTTCGGCATCCGTTGAGCTTATAAATACAGAGCCATCGTCCTCTATGCTGATATTCGCGCCTGTGCTTTCAATAATGCCATTGATCGTTTTTCCGCCTGTGCCGATGACAAGACCGATCTTTTTAGGATCTATCTTGATGATATCAATTTTTGGAGCATATTTGGAAAGAGACTTTCTGGGTTCTGCGATAGCTTTTTTGATATGGCCGATTATTTCAAGTCTTGCTTCTTTTGCCTGCTTCAATGTGTCTTCAAGCATTTTTACCGTCACGCCGTCTATCTTCACATCCATCTGAAGCGCTGTGACGCCGGAGTCAGTTCCGGCCGCCTTAAAGTCCATATCTCCGTGGTGATCTTCCGGGCCTTGGATGTCTGTCAGCACCACATATTCCCCGTTTTTGCCTGTCATAAGACCCATCGCTATTCCGGCAGCGATATTTTTAATGGGTACTCCGCCGTCCATAAGGGCAAGCGATGATCCGCAAACGGATGCCATAGAAGATGAGCCGTTTGAGGAAAGTATCTCGGAAACAAGCCTGATGGTGTAAGGAAATTCCTCTTGGGTCGGAATGATCGGCGCAAGCGCTCTTTCAGCGAGCGAGCCGTGGCCGATGTCCCTTCTGCTCGGCCCTCTTAAAGGCGAAGTTTCGCCGACGGAAAATGGCGGGAAGTTGTAGTGATGCATAAACTTCTTTTTGTAGTCCTGATCCATCGTGTCTATTATCTGCGCATCCATAGGATCGCCAAGCGTCAAAAGCGAGAGCGCTTGCGTTGAGCCTCTTTTGAAAAATCCGGATCCGTGAGTTCTTGGCAAAACTCCGGCTGCCGTTTTTATCTCTCTTAGTTCAGCCGGTTTTCTGCCGTCAGATCTTTTGCCTTTTTCAAGGATATTTTTATGAGTGATATGATCTATCTCGCTTTCAAAGAGTCCGTCCGCCATATTTTTGAACTCCGGATTTTCAGGATATTTTTACGCTATCTCTCTTTTTGCGCAAGCTCAAATGCCCGCACCATATCTTCTTCCGGAACTTCGTTGGCTCCGGCCTCCACCATATTTATTCTATCTTTTGTTCCGGCAACGACAAGGTCCAGGTCGGATGCCTCGCGTTCTTTGAGAGTCGGATTTAAGACGAAATTTCCGTCTATTCTTCCAATCCTCACCGCTCCAAGCGGACCGGCAAACGGAATGTCCGAGATCGCAAGCGCCAAAGATGCGGCATTCATCGCGATCACATCAGCGTCATTTTCCAGATCCGACGAAAGCACGGAGGCGATGATCTGAATATTATTTTTTATATTATGATCAAAAAGCGGCCGCAAGCATCTGTCTATCAGCCTTGATTTTAAGATAGCTGTGTCCGAAGACCTCCCTTCTCTTTTCATAAAAGAGCCGGGTATTTTTCCAGATGCGTAGTATTTCTCCTGGTATTCAACATTGAGCGGAAAGTAGCCCAAGTTTGCGGCGTGTCTTGATATCACAGCCGTGCAAAGCACGGTAGTTTCTCCGG
>JACQDS010000042.1 GCA_016200995.1 Candidatus Azambacteria bacterium
GAGAAAATAGAAAAAGCCGAGCCTGTAATACCCGTGGAGGCAAAGCCCGAGGTCGCAAAGATCCCGATCCGGCCGGTGCCGGCGCCAAAAGAAAGAAAGCTTGAATTTGAAGAGGTGAGAATGGCGCAAAGACCGGAAGAAAAGCAAGAGCAAAGATCAAAAGAAGCGGAAAATATCCCGTACATAAGACCGGTCGTTCCTTTGCCGACATTCATGCAGTCGCAATTTCAGCCGAGAAAAAGACCTGAAAGCGCTTATCAAGAGAAGGTTTCCGAAGAAGAGCTGAAGCCAAAGCCGCCAACCGAAAAAAAGCTTGCGCCGAAAATTTCCGGAAACGTTATAGATCTGAGGGATTTATGATTGATGATTTTAGATTGAAGAATAGTGATTTATTATCTGTAATTTTTAAAAAAATGATGTCATAAGAAATTTATTGAAAGAAACGGATGAGATAACTGCAATAATGGTTGCCTCTAAAAATTCCGCATTGAAAGCGAGCAATAAATCTTAAATCATAAATCGGCAATCTTAAATCAGATGAAGCAATTTCAAGTTCCACAATTTATAGATGTAGAGGATAGAATATTGGGGTCCATTACGATGCGGCAATTTTTCATTATGCTTATTCCTCTTGGCACGGCTATCGCCCTGTATTTTATCCTGACCGTTTGGCTGATGGTGATAATAGCGGTGCCTGTCGCGATCGTTTCCGCCGTCTTCGCTTTTTACAAGCCGAATGGGTTGAGATTTTCAAGATTTATAGGGTCATTTTTAAGCTTCACATTCAAGCCTCGGCTCTATGTATGGAAAAGGGAAGAAGAGGCAACATCTCTTCAAGAGGTAGAGGAAAAAAGCGCGGAGAAAACAAAGACCTCCGAAGGGCTAAAAAGCAAAAGGGGAAGTTTGGAGACCGGCAGCAAAGTGAGTGAGGAGATCTTAAAAAATATTGGAAATGGTGAAAGCGATTATTTAAGTGATATAATAAACGAGTGATCAGCTTATAGCTTTTAGCTTATAGGGACGTTTTCCTAAAAAGCTAAAAGCTAGGAAGCTAAAAGCTAAACAATGGCAAAACTAAACGCGCAAGCAACACAGCAATTGGTGGATATAGAATCCATAAGAGACGGGGTGGTGATATTAAAAAGCGGCGCCCTCCGGGCTATTTTGATGTGCTCGTCGGTTAATTTGGCCTTAAAGTCGCAAGACGAGCAGGATGCCTTGATATACCAATACCAGAACTTCATAAACGGTTTGGATTTTTCAATGGAGTTTGTCGTTCATTCAAGAAAGCTTGATATCACCGACTACATAGCGGAAGTGAAGACGCACCTTGAAGGCCAGAAAAATGAGCTTTTAAGGATCCAGACGGAAGAGTATATGGAGTTCATACAAAGCTTTGTCGGAATGCAAAATATTATGGCAAAATCATTTTACGCGATCGTGCCATTTTCGCTGACAGAAGATACAAAGAAAGGATTTATTGAAAAAATATTCTCGCCAAAGACCGAGTCTTTTGTGAAAATGTCCGGCGAGGAGTTCACAAAATACAAAAACCAGCTTTGGCAAAGAGTGGAAAATGTTATCGCCGGATTGAGAACCGTCGGCGTCAGATCGGAGCCATTGAACGACGCGGAATTAAAAGAATTGTTTTTCAGCATTTACAATCCGGGGGAGACGGGCAAAGAAGCATTAAAATAATTGGTGATTTAAGATTGAGTAAATATGCAAAATCAAAAAGAACAAGAAAATATAAACATACCTCAAATATCCGAACCGGCCGGCTTTAAAGATATAGTCGCGCCTTCGGCGGTTCAGATAGAGTCAAGATACATACAGCTTGGCGATAAATTTCTGCGAACGCTATTTTTATATTCATACCCGAGATATTTAAATACCAACTGGTTTTCTCCGGTGATAAATTTGGACAGATTTTTTGATATTTCAATGCATTTTCATCCGGTTGACACTGCGATAATAATGAAAAAGCTCAACAGAAAGGTGACATCCATTGAAGCTCAGCTCAATGAAAGAGCGGAAAAGGGACTCATTAGAGATCCGATACTTGAAACGGCGCTTCATGACTTGGAAAGTTTAAGAGATTCGCTTCAGCAGGCAACCCAAAAGCTTTTCAGGGTCGGTGTATACATAACAATAATAGAAAATTCTCTTGATGAGCTGAACAAAGCCGAAAGTGAGATAAGGGGAATATTGGACGCCAGAATGATCCTAACAAAAAACGCAAATTTTCAGCAGGATATAGGCTTTATGTCCACGCTTCCTTTGGGCAGGGACATTCTTGAAATACATTCAAATCTAAACACAGGGCCGGCATCAACTATATTCCCGTTTGTTTCGGCAGACCTGACGTCAAATAAAGGAATTTTGTACGGTATAAACAGACACAACAACAGCCTTATACTTTTCGACAGATTCTCCCTTGAAAACGCCAACTCTGTCATCTTCGCAAAATCCGGTTCCGGAAAAAGCTACACCGCAAAGCTTGAAATTTTAAGGTCAATGATGGTCGGCACGGAGGTCATCATCATAGATCCGGAAAATGAGTATAAATATCTTACTGAAACTGTCGGCGGGTCGTTTTTCAAAGTTTCTCTAAATTCATCAAATCATATCAATCCATTTGATCTGCCAAAACCGATAGAAGGCGAATCGCAAGCCGATGTTTTAAGATCAAATATCATCAATCTTGTCGGTATGATGCGCTTGATGCTCGGTAATATGACGCCGGAAGAGGATTCCATAATGGACAGGGCGCTCGCCGAAACCTATGCCTCAAGGGACATAACTCCGGATGTTGATTTTTCCGATAAGATCCCGCCGACGCTTTCCGACCTTCAGTCAATTTTGGAAAATATGGAAGGCGGCTCTTCGCTCGCAAAAAGGCTTGAAAAATACACCTCAGGCTCATACGCGGGATTTCTGAACAACCAGACAAATATAGATATGCAAAACAAACTGATAGTATTTTCCATCAGGGATATGGAAACGGAGCTTCGGCCGATAGCGATGTATCTTATCATCAGATACGTCTGGAACATCATCAGGGCGGAGCTTAAGAAAAGAATTTTGCTTGTTGACGAGGCCTGGGTGATGATGCAGCACGAAGACGCCGCTTCATTTCTCTACGGTATAGCAAAAAGA
>JACQDS010000046.1 GCA_016200995.1 Candidatus Azambacteria bacterium
ACCTCAACCTCGGCAAAAACCGCGCTTTCATCAAGTCTGAGTTTGCTGTTTTGAAAAACATCGTATCCGACAGAAAGATTGCTGAATCCATAAAAATTTTCCTGGCCGTCTATTTTCACCGCTATCGCAAGATTCGAACTCTCGCCGGGAAAGATATGCTCAAACCTCAGCTCCTGAACTTTGACCCCGTCGCTCCTTTTGACATTTGCGCCAACTATCATCGTCTTTGACTGTTCGTTATCAGTAGACCATCTGCCGTCTATGGAAAAAATCTCTTTTTGAGTATAGGGGTCCAAGATCTTGATCCTTGCTCTTGTAAAAAGCGATATTTTTGAACCTATAAGAGAGTGAAATATCGCCGATCTTTTTTTGTTTGTCACTTTAACATGCAGAAACTTCCAAACTCTTTCCCCGTCGCTACCTTTTATATTTTGAGAATCTTTTAAAACCGTTATTTCAATATCCGCCTTGTTCAGATTTTGAGCTACTATATTTAAAGCAAATCCTATGAATGCTCCGAGCACCAAATAAATAGCCTCGGTATTGTCAAACATGCCGCTAAAAACAACAAAAGCAGTGAAAGCAATGGTAAATAAAACTAACTTCATAACTAATATTTTTAATTAAATATTACTCTGAAACTAGCAGATCCGCTCTTTCGCCCTGTATTATAATTATACTCCTCTGGAAGAATGGACGTCAATAAACTAAACCCACTTGGAGACTCAATCTCCAAGTGGGTTTTTAATCATATCATTGCTTAAGCATATTCATTATGATATTATGCTGATATAAAGCAAAGGCATGAAAACAACGAAAGAAAAACAAAAAATTCTTTATTACTCAGCTGTTTTTGATGAGGCTGAGGAGGGCGGCTACAATGTTTCTTTCCCTTCATTTGCCGGTTGTGTGACGTTTGGAAAAACATTTGAAGAGGCAAAGAAAAACGCAAAAGAGGTTCTGGAGCTTTGGCTGGAAGAGTTACGAGACGAGAAACAAGATATTCCGGTTTTTTATTCACGTCCTGTTATTGATGAGGTTGGTGTTACTGTTTCTGGAAAAATAAAGACGAAATAGGTTAATGAGGCCGCTTACAGCAAAACAACTTATAAAAATATTGGAAGAAAACGGTTTTTGGATCGCAAGACAAAGAGGGAGCCATCGCATTTATAAAAATGGCGATGGCATTATTGTGCCCGTACCGATACATGGTAAAAATAAGTCGATCTATCTAGGAACATTTCTTGCAATAATAAAGCAGTCTAAGATACCAAAAGATAGATTTAAGTAGAAATTATTCTGTTGAATTCCGGATTCAGCGCGCATTTACCACTTGGAGACTCGGTCTCCAAGTGGGTTTCGTCCGAATGGTTCTTTTTTAGGACCCTTCCTTCTTTTGCGATGAGATGAGACAAGATGAATACAAGTTATTGAAATTTATCTGACTTTCTGGTATAAATAATGGATAAAATATTTAACTGCTAATATTATGCTTCTAAGTTATAATGAATTAAAACCGGGAACATTCATCACATTTGACGGTGATCCGTATGCAGCAAAGAAAGCCGGTCGCGCAGGTCAAGATGAGAAATATCATCACCGGCAACACCCAAAACCACACATTCCACCAAAGCGACAAAATAGAGGTGGCGGAGATGTCTTATAAAAAAATAAAATACCTCTACTCAAGCAGAGGGGAGCATTGGTTTTGCGATGAGGATAATCCGAAAAACAGATTCAGTCTTAAAGAAAACCAGGTCAGCGAAAGTATTATTTTCATCAAACCAAATTCCGTAATTGACGCTTTGGTTTACAATGAGAATATTATCGGCGTTAAAATTCCTATCAAAGTTGAGCTTAAAGTAGTTGAAGCTCCTCCGGGTATCAAAGGCGACACCGCTCAAGGAGGCTCCAAGCAGGTAAAACTTGAAACCGGAGCCACCATCAATGCTCCGCTCTTTATCAATCAAGACGACATCATAAGAGTGAACACGGAAACAAAACAATATATAGAAAGAGCCGAGAAAGCAAAATAAATAAAAACCCCGCCCATCAATAAGATTAGGGCGGGGTTTTTATTATACATCACTCTTCTTCATCAGGCTCTTCTTCAAACGCTCCGTAATGCTCGCCGTCTTTGCAGTCGCACTCCTCGAGTTGATGCCCTTCATGTTCGCAATCCTTTGTCTTGCAAACTCCGAGAGTATCCGAAACTCCCTTGCATCCGCCTGTACAAATATAATGCGGCATACTTTTGAAGTTAATTCTTATGTTTTAATTTCAAAACTTAACCGTCTCACCGGGCTTTATCGTTCCGGAAATGCCTTTTTTCTCTTCGTCGGCATCATCATTTTTTGGCAGTTCCTCGTCTATTATCCTCTTTCCGGAAAATGTCTGCGCGCCGATCTTAAAAGCCTCTGCAAGAGATATTTCGCTTTTCTCGCTTCCCAAAACTTTGAATTTCCCCTGCTTTACACTTTGCGGAGATATCGAGGCTTTTGGCGATCTTTCATTTTTTTCAATTATCTCTTTTACTTCCCTAGTATCTATTTTAACACTCGGCATAGCCTTTTTCAATACGATCTTTGGCTGCTGCGCTTGCGCTTGAAGCGGGCTTTTTTGATCTTTGGACTCTTCTCTTTGGACCTCGGCGTAGCATTCTTTGCAAAATACGCTTCTTTTCGGATCCGGCTCAAAAGGCACCTGGGTGATCTTTTTGCATCTTGAGCAGGTGGCGTTATACATTTTCATATCCGGCTTTGGCGGCGCTTCCACTACCGGTTTACTCCAAGTTGATATAGTATTTTCAACATCAGTCCTTTTGCTTGCGTATTTTCCTCTTGAATATTCAATTATCTCGTCTTTGTAATTCAATTCTTCCGGCTTGATCGGCGGCAAAGTGTCGGCGGAAAAAGCGTTTGAAGTGACGCCATCTATCATAAGCTTCAGATATATTTTGTGATTCGGCAGGTTGACCAAGCTCTGAACATTCACTTCCGGCGCGAATTCCTTTTCAAAAAATTCCGCATCTTCGGCGCCAATCCTAAAAAGCGTCAGCGTGCCGACATTACCCATAACAGCATCTTTTACTTCATCTATCAGCTGATTGACATACTGATGAGCGAGTATGAGGCTAAGCCTGTACTTTCTAGCCTCTGAAAGAATGTCGGCAAAAGATTCCGTCGCGAAATTTTGAAACTCGTCAACATAAAGGAAAAAGTCCTGCCTCTCCTCCTCCGGAACATTGATGCGCGACATAGCGGCCTGCTGGATCTTTGTGATGATCATCGCGCCAAGAAGCTTTGATGTGTCCTCGCCTATCCTGCCTTTTGAAACATTGACCACCAATATTTTTTTATTGTCCATTATATCTCTTATGTTGATTGCCGACCTCTGCTGTCCGACTATGTTTCTAATAAGCGGATTGGTCAGGAACTGGCCGACTTTGTTTTGGATCGGCGCAATAGCCTCAACTTCAAATTTTGAGGAATACTTGGCAAATTCATCAAGCCAAAAAGCCCTAATGACGGGATCCGTCACCTGCTCCAACACCTGCTTTCGGTAGTCTTTGTCAGAAAGCATCCTCATAATGCCAAGCAAGGTGCTGTCCGGACACTCCAAGAGCGCAAGAATTGTATTTCTTAAAACATACTCAAGTCTTGGACCCCAGGAATCGGCCCAAAGCTTTTTGAATATTCCTATCAGTCCGGATGCGACAAGATGCCTCTCTCTCGGACCGACATTTTCCGCAATATTGAACGCTATCGGAAAATCCATATCCGCCGGATTAAAATAAACCACATCATGTTTTCTTGATTCCGGCACATAATCTAAAATGGTCTCGGCAAACTCGCCGTGCGGATCTATGATCCCCACTCCTCTGCCGGCCCGTATGTCGGCAATCATCATATTTTTAAGCAAAGTTGATTTTCCGGAACCGGTCTTTCCGATGATATACATATGACGCCTTCGGTCGTCGGTTTTTATGCCAAAGACCTGATCTTTGTTCCTGAAATTCGTTTTTGCAAATGGCACTATCTCTTCCATATTTTAAAATTAAATTGAAAAATTAAACGTAAAGATCAAACGATCGGCAGAGTACTTGGCGGCTGAACCTTCTTTATCTCAACTTTCGGCAAAGAAGGAGTTTCAACGATGATAGAAGGTATGTGATAAATGGTCGCCAATTCTTCGACATTCAAGATCATTCCGCTGCCTCTGAAAAATTTATTTCTTGCGTTTTTGTAAAGATTTCTTTTTCTTAAATAATCCCTCGTTTCAACAAAAAAATAATCCACTCCCGGGGTCACTGCGCCGTTTGGCTTAAAGCCGTTCAGGTTGAATGTTGAAAATTGATTGAAAACTCCAAGAATGGCCGGAATATTGGCCCCTGAGAATATATCTCTTTTGGCGATATAAAGTATTCTGATATTTGCGTGAAAACCGTGCTTTGAGATGCTTTCCTCTATAGCCTTGATCCCTTCCGTTTCTCCCGATGTCAGCTTTTTTTCTTTTTCCTGAGACTCGTCTTTTTTTATTCTGCTTT
>JACQDS010000045.1 GCA_016200995.1 Candidatus Azambacteria bacterium
TGTACCACACCCCAGATCAATCATTGTTCGTGGCTGTTTTTTTGATTTATTTTTAATAGCATCCAATAAATTTCTTAAAAATATTTCATTTAAGGATGTGAACTCAGCTCCTTCTGAGAAAACTTGGTCCCATTTATTCATTTATATGATATTTTTTAATATTTAAATATTTCCATTAGAGAAATCGGTCACGCCAAGAATGAACGTGACCGATTTATAATTTAATACCATGCTGGTGAATGCACAATTAACCGTGCAAACGCCCAATATTATTACTACAATTGCAAGTGCATCCCTTATTGGTGCATGTACACTTACCTATCTGTGATGCATCTTTTGGTTCTGGCCAACAGAATTCATCCAGCTGACCAAAGATACTTTCAGCAAGAGCCTTGGTCCTGATATAACCTTCAATTTCTGGTATATCAGATGGCGTATGATCAATAAAACTTCCGTTGTTTTTATCACAGAAATTACGATAATGAGTAGTATGAAGAATAAACTCATGCCATATCTCATCAATAATGCGTGATGGCGAACATATGTCGCCAGAAACAATGGAAACAAAGAGAAAGCGCTTCATCTCCAAAAAAACTGTTTCTGCAGATTCAATGGAAATTTCGTGTTTCTCTGCAAACCTACGACAGAGACCATCATGTTAATAGCTTTGAATTTCACTCCAAAGCATATCATTATGTTTACATCCCGGGCCAGACGATACTGCGTTAAATAAATTAGTATTCATATTGAATACCCTCCCCATATCATAGCTTATCACAATGATAAACCCATTTTAATTCTAATATATTTATATATTTTAGTCAACGCTCTGTATCCCACCCTACATCCTAAATAGGAATCTTGATAATAAAAAACCCCGCGCGGGATACGCGCGGGGTTAAAGACTTCATAAATATCAAGGGTGCATTAGCGCATCCTGCGGCATCAATATCTTGCCGGTATAAGCCGATACAAATTCTGTTCCGGCTCCCCAGCAATTCTTGCCTCCGCTCGAGGTAAGAACACACGCTCCATACTGCCCGGCAAATACAGCGACAGCATCGCCGCCGAAATAACCTCTAAGCTGTCCGTGTGTGTCATCCACCCCAAAACAAGGAGCATTCCCATTCCTTGTTAAAAAGCAATAAAAATTACCTCCGACGGCAAGATCAGCGACATCGCCTCCCGTATACTCATATTTCTCTCCCGCAACAGAGTCGTGAGAGAGAACATTCCCGCTTTCCAAAACGATAAAAATTTGCGCCTTGTCGGCATAGCCGGCAATAATTTTGACAGCATTGCCGCCAGCATAATGGAAACTGTCGTCGCAATCAACATTGCGATCTGCTGAAAGCACGCAATTTATTTTGCCAAGCGCGATCCCGCCATTGGTATGAATGAGATACGAAGCTGGCGATGATAAAGCCCTTAGACCGGGTTTTATCCCTAGTGATGCATTGTCATTTGTCTGTTGCAAGGATTGAGATTGACCTCTCTCCTCCACGCAAGCGGACAAGAAAAAAACCACTGCCAAAAAAACAGAAAATAAAATTGGCTTTTTCATAACAAAAACCCTCCGTTGAGAATCTTAAAAATTGTCAAAGACCCATATTACACAGTATATACCATTTTTGAGAAAATGTCAAAAACTAGCTATTTGGTTTTCTGAGGTTCTGCCTTTGTTTCTTGAGAAATAGGCGGAGCGATCGGCTTTTGAACCATTATTGAAACAGCGGTGAATTCTTTTGAGTCTTTTATATCCTTGCCGGCTTCAACAGCGACTCTGTCGCCCTCTTTTATCTCGCTAAGCTTTATCTCCGTCCTTGTAAAAGGCTCCGGCGGAAGCTCTGGAACGACCGGTTCTTTTGATTTTTGGATCTTTTTTATATTCTCCGTAAATTTTGCCAGCTCTTTTTCAAATATCGCTCTGTCCTTATTCTGCCAAAGTGTCACTTTTGTGCTTGAAGATGTCAGGATGGTTCGCAGGTCAACACCTGCCACGCGAGTCGGACCCATCGGATCGGCGCTGATGATTATTTTGTCATCAGCGATGGACTTTACTATTCCTGATATCGCCCTAACCTCACCCATAATAGGCATAAGCGCGGCGCCGGATTCTTTTTGGCTGACAGACAGCTTGCTTACCGGCAGAGAGACCTTTGCCACATACCCTCCGGCGATCACACCAAGAGTAAAAGTGATTATTGAAAATATTGCTATATACGCAGCGATGTAAAATTTTTTCATAATTTTTTGGTTTATACTTTGTAAATATTTTCTATTGATACTTGTAAATATACCTTGGAACTAGCGCATTTTCACAACCCATAACCCCTCCTCCAGGCACTCCGGCTACAGACGGAAAGCATGCCGGCAATAATGGAAAACCACCTGGTGCAAAATAATTACGACAGCTAGGTATATCGGAACATGCTTTGAGAGTATTTTGCCATACTCCACTAAGCGCAGGTGTCGTTCTTAAAAATGGCGACGATCCGTTTGAAAGTGGCGACGATCCGCTTACTATATTCCATATAGTTGAAAAATCCCAACCTGTAAATGAACTTTGTGTTTTTATTTGAGCCATTGTTAAACCTGTACCGCCGGCGCTTGTAGTTTTGCCTGAGTTTTCAGTGTCCCAATAAGAGGAGTTTACCGTGCCAAAAGAACTTGCTCCGATTAATCCACCGGCTCCTATTGAAAAACTGCTAACACTTCCGATTGAATATGAATTTGTTATTATTGCGCCGTTCATATATCCGATCAACCCACCGCTAACAGGATAGGAAGATACTGATGGGTTAATGACCACTGAGCCGGTAGCGTAAGAATTAGATATCGTGCTTCCCCCTATTACATACCCGATTAATCCGCCGACCGCATCAGCACCTGATACATCTGCGGTAGAAAAAGAACTGTTTATTGAGCTTGTGTATATGGTTGGGCCCGTCATATAATATTCCATCCAACCCACAAGTCCACCGACATATTGATATCCAGTTACAGTTCCGGAAACAAAAGAGTTGGAAATGTTAGTGCCGCCCCAATCATAACCAACAAGCCCGCCAACATAGCTCTGCGATGTATTTCCAATATTTGCATTTACTAAACCGATGTTTTTTATAGTTGCATTTTTCGTTTGATAAAAAAGTCCTACACCGGGGAATCCGGATCCTGTTATAGAGATATTTGACACCGTAAATCCTCGACCATCAAGAGTGCCAAAAAAACTACCGATGGGTATGAATGAAAAACCGGAGCAATCTATATTATTTGCCAAATAATAA
>JACQDS010000047.1 GCA_016200995.1 Candidatus Azambacteria bacterium
AAAGAAAAGAAAGCAAGAATAGAAGATGCCGTCGCCGCGACAAAAGCGGCGGTTGAAGAAGGTATAGTTCCCGGCGGAGGAGTGGCTCTGCTCAGGGTTTCCGAATCTTTGGCAAATATTGACGCTTCAGGCGATGAGAAATTCGGCGTTGATATCGTCAAGAGAGCTCTTGAGGAGCCATTAAGACAGATCGCTAAAAACTCCGGATACGACGGACCGGTTGTTGTTTCGGAGGTTAGGAAGGGCAAAGGAGCTTTTGGTTTTAACGCCGCCACCGGAGAGTATGAAGACTTGATGAAAGCTGGAGTGATAGATCCGACGAAAGTGACCCGCTCAGCTCTTGAAAATGCCGTATCCGTCTCTTCAATGCTTTTGACAACCGAAGCGGTGGTCTCGGATATTCCGGAAGAAAAGCCGGCCCAAAGTGGAATGCCCCAAATGCCGCCAATGTACTGACGGAGCTTTTAGGAATAATAAAAACCGGATAAATTCGGGTTTTTATTTCATTTTATTGGCAAACACTCCTTTGATATGCTAAAATATCTTTACTAATTAATTTAAGTAAATTTTTAGAGTTTTAGTTTTTAGGTCGTCTAATTTCCTAAAAACTAAAAGCTAAAAATCTAAAATATGGCAACAGTAAAAATATATTCAACTCCAAGCTGTGTTTATTGCAAGCTGGCAAAGGAGTTCTTTGATGAGCACGGCGTAAAATACACCGATCTTAATGTGGCAGAGGATTACGACGCCAGAGCGGAGATGATAGACAGATCCGGCCAGATGGGTGTGCCGGTGATATTTATTGATAATGAGATGACGATCGGCTTTGATGAGGAAAGGATCAGAAGTTTACTTAATCTTTAGCTTTGTTAGTTTTCGTAGTTTTTAGATATTTTTCTAAAAAGCTAGAAAGCTAATGAAGCTAGTAAGCTAAAGAGATGTACGATGTAATAATAATGGGCGGCGGAGCCGCCGGAATGACAGCCGCCATTTATTCGGCAAGAAAGAAGCTCAACACTTTGGTTCTTGAATATGAAAGAGGCGGACAGACGGCCTTGCAGCCGGAGATCTGGAACTACCCGGGATACACGGAGCTTGACGGCAGAAAGCTTCTTGATACTTTCAGAAAGCAAGCTTTGAGTTTTGGCGCCGAGATGAAAAGTTTTAGAGTAGAAAAAATATCTTCCGAGAAAGACGGCAATGACCACGACTTTTTTTCAGTTGAGGATAAAAACGGAAACAAGCTTGAAACCAAGGCGCTTATCATAGCGACCGGCGCAAAGCCGAAGATGCTTGGGGTTCCCGGAGAGGATACTTTTTACAATAAAGGCGTCACATATTGCGCGACCT
Organism: Candidatus Azambacteria bacterium; assembly: GCA_016200995.1. GTDB lineage: Bacteria > Patescibacteriota > Minisyncoccia > GWC2-36-17 > M10-OD1-4 > M10-OD1-4. The sequence continues at coordinate 1,351 of JACQDS010000047.1, forward strand.
GCGACGCGCCGCTTTTTGACGGCAAGGCGGTCGCTGTGGTGGGTGCCGGCAACACGGGCCTTGATGCCGCTTTGATGCTGACAAAATACGCAAGCAAGATCTATATCTTGATAAGAAGCGAATCCGTTAAGGGTGATCCGGTCACTAAGGAGAAGCTTGAAAAAGATGAAAAGGTTGAATTTATTTTCAACGCGGAATCCAAAGAGGTAAAAGGAGACAAATTCGTTTCAGGCTTGGTTTACAATGATAAGAAAAACAAAGAGGAAAAAGAGCTTGCCGTTTCCGGCGTTTTCATAAGTATCGGCTCTCTGCCAAATTCCGATTTCTTAAAAGGTTTTTGCGATCTGAATCAATGGGGACAGGTTGTCATCAATCCGAGAACAAATGCCACTTCAAGAGCCGGAGTTTTTGCCGCCGGAGATGTTTGTGACATAGACGAAAGACAGACGATCATAGCGGCAGGTGAGGGAGCGAAGGCGGCTTTGCAATGCTATAAGTGGCTAAGCTCCAAGCATTAAAATGAAATTTTCCATATTTATTTGGCGAATTTCTTTGTCAAAACTTTATATTTATATAAAAATTAAAAATTAAAAATTTAATGAAAAAAGTAGCGATCAACGGCTTTGGAAGAATAGGCCGACAATTTTTAAAAGTAGCTTTAACAAGGCCGGAGATAGAGGTTGTTGCGATAAACGACCTGGGCGATGTTGATAATCTCGCATATCTTTTTAAATATGATTCTGCGCAAAGAAGGTCTTATTCGCAAGTTTCAACTGAAAAAAACGGCGATGAGATATTTTTAATAGTTGATGGCAAAAAAATAAAATTCTTCCAGAAAAAAGACCCAATGGAGCTTCCGTGGGGAGTTATGGGTGTTGATGTTGTTGTTGAGTCAACAGGATTTTTCACATCTTATGATAAGGCTAAAGTTCATTTAAATGCCGGAGCAAAAAGAGTTGTTATTTCCGCTCCCGCAGACGGCGGAGAGGGAGTGTCCGGGAAAACCATACTGATGGGCATAAACGAAGAGGATCTTCCAAATTTCCAGATCACTTCAAACGGCTCATGCACGACAAACTCTGTTGCCGCTGTTGCTAAGATAATGTCAGAGACAGTTGGTGTGCAAAAAGCGTTTTTAAACACAACCCACGGCTATACAGCAACGCAAAAGCTTGTTGACAGTCCGGACGCAAAAGAGTGGAGAAGAGGCAGGGCGGCGGCGCAAAATATCTCCCCCTCAACAACCGGCGCGGCGATATCCGTCACACAGGCGGTGAGCGAGCTTAAAGGTAAGTTTGACGGTCTTGCTATGCGTGTTCCGATAATCACCGGCTCAGCAGCGGATTTTACATTTTTGGCAAAAAGACCGACGAGCGTCAAGGAGATTCAAGAAATATTCATCAATGCGGCAAAAGACCCTAAATGGAAAAATGTTTTTACAGTGACAGATGAACAGCTCGTCTCTTCCGACATTATAGGAACGACCTATGCTTCAATAGTGGATCTGAATTTTATAAAAGTTGTTGACGGAGATTTGGTTAAAGTGATCGCATGGTACGACAACGAGATGGGATATACGTATTCTTTAGTAGAGCATGTTGTGAAAGTTTCTCAGCTCGTGTAATTTCCAAAATTGGCAAACTTCTTTGTCGCAAATTCCGGTGCTCGTTCGCTGTATCTTCAATACAGCTCACTTTACTCCTCATTTGCTCCGCGAATTTTGCTCAATTTAGAAAATTACAAAACTTCAATGGAGTAGTTTGACCACCATCTCATTTGCTGATATACTTTAATGAGTATTGATTAACGTTGATTAAAGTGAACACATATGTCCAGAATAAAAAATCAAATTAAAAAAATACCGATAACGAAAGCCCGCATAAACCTCGGCGCTGTTGTAAGAGATGTTTATAATAAA